>JAGODS010000055.1 GCA_017998135.1 Bacteroidales bacterium | reverse complement strand
GAAGATTAGCAATTAATGTACACCGGATTTGAATGTTAATTGCGTTTTTATTATCTCATAAAAAATAACGAAGTGAAAAATTATATTCAAGTTGCTTAAATTTTAGTTCTATTAGCCATCTGATTTTATACAGAGCTGCTATCAGGTTTATTAGCTGTCTTAAAACCGATTGTCTATAAAAAAGATTACTTTTGGTAATTGTAGTTAAATTTTGTGAATAAAATAAAACTACAAACTAAAGGAGTTTGAGTTTATTTCAAACTCCTTTTATTTTTTTATCGGACAACAGTGTTATGAAATAACAAACTATTCATACTCATTAAAACATAATTTCAGACCTAAAAGAAAAATATATTGAATAGATAATGGCTTGCCATCTATGCTTGCTTACAAATTCACCGATAATAAAGGAAATTTATTTAAAAATCTCGTATATACAGAACTGATTAAAAAAGGTGTTGATGAAATATATTTTTATAATGAACCTAAAGAATGTGACTTTATTATAAAAAAGAAAAAGAGCTGACAGCTATACAGGTTGCTTATGATCTGAATGAACAAAACAAAGCAAGAGAAATCATAGGCTTGATTTATACTATGGACAAGCTGAAAATACACAAAGGTTATACAATTACTTACAATGTTGAAAAAAATATTAGCGATAAAATAAAGGCTGTTTCTTTTTGGTTATTTTTTCGGGATTTTTGATTTATTTATTCTTCTTTATCCGCAATGACGCTTAGGCGCTGAGAAACTAAAAAAAGGTGCTAATGTGCTAATGAATATATAGCTCATCTCATCTTAAATTCAAATAAAATAAAAATTACTATCTTTGCTGCCTGAATTTATATAAATACAGGCAGTATGATACCCAGAATTTTAAAAAAGAAGATAGCCAAAGCTTTAAAGCCTGGTAAGGTAATAGGTTTGTTCGGAGCAAGGAGAACCGGAAAAACCATTATTATGGAAGAGATTAAAAAGGAGATAAAAGGTAAGAAAGTATTAATGGTGAGCGGAGAAAACTTAGATGCTGCAGAGATTTTATCAAGCCAGCGACTGGGTGTGCTTAAGAAGTTTGTGCAGGGTTATACTTATCTCTTTATAGATGAAGCACAAAAAATAACAAATATAGGATTAAATTTAAAGCTTATTGCAGATAATATTGCTGGAATTTATATATTTGTTACAGGTTCTTCAGCTTTTGAACTTAAAAATAAATTAAGCGAACCGTTAACAGGAAGAAGCAGGTTTTACTATTTATATCCAATTGCCCAGAAAGAACTTAAAGAGGATATGTTACAGGCAAAAGAGCACCTTGAAAGCCGTTTAATCTTCGGCAGCTATCCGCAGGTAATTAATGCAAAAAATGATAATGAGAGAAAGGAAGTTTTAGAATCAATTAAAAACGGCTTTTTATTAAAGGATATATTAGAACTTGATAAGCTGAAAAATTCATTATTCATACTAAACCTGTTAAGATTGATAGCTTTTCAGATAGGCAATGATATTTCTTATACTGAGCTTGCCTCCAAGCTGAATGTAAATAAAAAAACAGTTATGCGATATTTTGACTTGCTTGAAAAGTGTTATATAATATTTTCGCTGCAGGGGTTTAGCAGGAATCTAAGAAAAGAATATGCAAGAACACCACGTTATTATTTTTGGGATAATGGAATTAGGAATTCATTGATTTCAAATTTCAATTCTTTGAGTTTGCGGGATGATACAGGCAAACTATGGGAAAATTATTGTATAAGCGAACGATTAAAAAAAACACATTATGATGAAATGTTTGTCAATCATTATTTCTGGAGAACCTATGACCAGCAGGAGATTGATTTGATTGAAGAAGGAGATGGGAATTTATCGGCTTATGAGTTTAAATGGTCTGAAACAAAATCAAAAGCTCCAAAGAGTTTCCTTGATAATTATGAAAGGTCAACATATAGCGTTATCAACAGAATGAATTACCTTGATTTTATTACTTAAGGGGTCTTTTAAAATCCTATAAAATTTAACCTCACCCTAACTCTCTCCTAAAGTTATGCGCAATCTTAAATTAATTCAAAAGGTGCTTATGAGGTCGCTTCGCTTAGTTATGCGCAATCTTATATTAATTCAAAAGGTGCTTATAGGGTCGCTTCGCTTAGTTAGGAGAGGGTAACCGGATTTTCTAGAGATGCCCTAAAAACTAATAAAATTTAACCTCACCCTTACCCTCTCCTAAAGTTAGGAGAGGGAAAACTTAGTTTTTAGAGATACCCTAAAAACTAAAAAAAATTTAACCTAACCCTTACCCTCTCCTAAAATTAAGAGAGGGAAAACGTAGTTTTTAGAGATGCCCTTATAATAATATAACGTATTTCCCTTCAATAATTAAAGGTTTATCCAAGCGAATAGAATAATTACAAGAATTAACTATGATATATATCACATCGCTATATGTTTAATCTCATTAAAAAATTGATTCAACTTATTATAATTCAATATATTTTTGCCGAAATTTTAAAACATAATTATTATGAATGAAGAAATGGAAAAACAAATAGCAGAAATGCAAAAAAAACTTAATAAACTTGAAAAAGGCACTAAAGACCAGTTAGCAATGGTTGTCTTTTCAGGCGACCTGGATAAAATACTTGCTGCAATGATTATTGCTACAGGTGCAGCAGCATCAGACACCAAGGCTAAAATCTTTTTTACATTTTGGGCTATCTCCGCATTGAGAGACCCTAAAAAGAGCATTAGAGGAAAAAATTTTATTTCAAAAATGTTCGGTATGATGCTACCCAAAGGAATGGGAAAAATTAAGCTCTCCAAGATGAATATGTTCGGTATGGGCAAAGCTATGATTAAAGGACTTATGAAAAAACAAAACGTTCCTTCACTTGAACAATTATTCAAATATGCCGAAGAAGGCGGTGTTGAAATTAATGTCTGCGAAATGTCAATGAACCTGATGGGCTTCAAAAAAGAAGAACTTATTGACTATAAATATTTAAATGTTTGCGGTGTAGCTACTTTCATAGCTGACGCCTCAGAAAGTAAAATTCAACTATTTATTTAATGTTGGATGATGAATTTTAAATTTTGAATTAATTAATTATAAATCTTTAAATTAAATTATTATGACAACAGAAGAATTAAAAAATCTAAAAGCAACAAAAACAGTAGATGCAAGAGGAACAGCCTGCCCGGGTCCATTGTTAGCAGCAAAAAAAATGATTGGCGAAATAGAATCAGGCGAGATTATGGAAATATTATCGTCTGACGAAGGCACTAAACACGACATACCGAGATGGTGCGACAAAATGGAACACCAATTCCTCGGAATAATAGAAGAAGACAGCTATAGCAGACTTTTTCTTAAAAAAGCCTGAGTTTCTCTCATAGTATTTAAACCTAACAGATAATTAAAAAGCTGTTAGGTTTTTTATTAAATAACTATATAAAATGGAAAAAGAAACAAAATATCCTAAGATACTTGTTTTCTCAACAGAGAAAATATCCGACCCCGGTATTGACCAGGCGGGCTTACGTAAGATACATTATTCTCCAATGGTTTATGTTATCAGCCTACCCTGTTCATCAGGCATCAAGCCGAGTTGGATACTCCACGCTTTCAAACAAGGCTTTGACGGCGTTTTTATTGCAGCAGACGGACACGAGTGCTCTTACAGTAGCAAATGCGCCGACTATACCAATAATTTAATTGTAGAAAGCCAGCGCCTTATGAAAGAAAATAATATCAATACCAAAAGAATAAGAATGGCTGCAATATGTTCTGTCTGTGCCGAACCCTTCGCCAATCATATTGATAACTTTAGCAAAATACTTAATGAGTTATAAATATGAATATTTAAGACGAAGCGTGGACGCTTCGCCTAAAGAAGTTAAATGCTTCACATTTTACAATATTAATTTATAGAACCAGGATATGATAACAAATATAGAGCTAAACTATGATACCTTAATAATAGGAGGCGGTATAGCAGGGCAGGAAGCCGCTCTCAACCTGACAGGTATGGGATACAAAGTACTGCTCGTTGAAAAAGACCTCTCAATAGGCGGAAAGATGATACAACTAAGTAAAGTTTTTCCTACTTTAGATTGCGCCGCCTGCATCACAACACCCAAGATGTCTGAAACGGCAAGGCATCCTGACATTACTTTACTTTTAAACAGCAAAATTAACAATATATCTAAAAAAGAAAACAGTTTTAAAATAGATATCACCAAAAAAGCCCGCTATGTCATTCCTGCCGCCTGTATTGGTTGCCAGCTTTGCGAATTTGTTTGTCCGCAGATTATAAAAGACCAATACAATTTAGATATGGTAGGAAGAAAAGCTATTTATATACCTTTTGACCTTGCTAATCCGCGAATAGCCGCAATTGATATTGAGAACTGTATCCACTGTAAACGTTGCGTAAAAGCCTGCCCTGCTGATGCTATTGATTTTTCGGAAAAAGATGAAGATATAACTGTTAATGTAAAATCCGTTCTTATAGCTTCAGGCTTTAAGCTTTTCAATCCATCATATATCAAAGAATATGGTTATGATAAATTCGCTAATGTTATAGACGCTTTGCAGATGGACAGGCTTATTGCTCCCACACGTCCTTTTAATTATATAGTCCGCCCCGGCGACGGTAAAGTGCCTGACAATATCGCTTATGTGCTTTGTACAGGTTCCCGCGACAGCAGCCTTGAAAACCACAGTCATTGCAGCAACAACTGTTCAAATAACCCTATATGCTCGCAGATTTGTTGTATGTATTCTATAAAACAGGCGCAGCTTCTTATGGGTTCGCTCCCACTGGCTGATATTACTATTTATTATATTGATATACGGGCTTTCGGAAAAGCTTATGAAGAGTTTTTCCAGCAGGCTAAATCTATGGGAGTTAATTTTATCAAAGGCAAAATTGCCAAAATAAAAGCAAAAGACAATAATAATGGCGATTTGATAATTCGTTATGAAGATATTGCAGGCGGAGTGATTAAAGAAAGCAAACACGATTTAGTAGTGCTGGCAGCAGGTGTCCTGCCCAACAATGAAATAAGCTCAGCATTCACAGAAGAACAACTGCAACTTGACGATTATAACTTTATTAATCAAAACAACGAACTTACCAATCCTTCTCTGACTAATCTTAACGGCGTCTTTGTTGCAGGAACTGCGTCAGGTCCTAAAGATATACCTGATTCTATTTTATCTGCCGGTTGTGCAGCTGCTGAAATTAATAATTATTTAAAAAAAATCTAACCTAAATTATACATAAATAATTTAAATATCAATATAAACCTTAGTATAAAAGGTATTCTACGAAGAGACAATCTTATTAGATGATTAAAATAAAGTTGAAACTGAGGTTCAAATATTATACTAAGTTTAATAAGGTTTCTCAACCAAAACAATAATAATTTATGAATTAATCAAACTTAAAATAACCTTACCACCCCATAATTTCATTATCCCTTTAAGGATTAAATATTTGTAGTGGTAAAAAATCAAACATAAATGAAACAAAAAATAGGAGTTTATATCTGTCATTGCGGAGGCAACATTTCCGATTACGTTGATGTTAAAGAGCTGAAAAATTTATTTATGGACGAAGAAGGAGTTATAATCTCAAAAAACGTGATGTTTGCGTGTTCCGACTCCAGCCAGAAAGAAATTGTAAATGACATACAGGAAAAACAACTTGACGCTATAGTTGTCGCCTCCTGCTCGCCTAAACTACATTTACACACCTTTAAAAGTGTAGCTGAAAGAGCCGGTCTTAATCCTAATAATTATGTGCAGGTAAATATACGTGAGCAATGCTCCTGGCCTCATTCAGACCTTCCTGAAGCAGCCACTGTTAAAGCTGCAGGCTTGATAAGAGCAGGGATTAAGAGGGTAGCCCTTTCGGCTGACCTTGATGGTTTTGAAATAAGTGCCACCAAAGCAGTTCTCGTTATCGGTGCAGGCATTGCAGGTATGACAGCCGCTCTTTCTTTAGCTAAAGCCGGTAATAATGTATTTCTTATTGAAAAAGAGGCTCAAACCGGTGGCAGGCTTTTAAACTCACCACCCCTATTTCCTCATAACCAAAATCCATCGGATATTATTTCCAAATTAAAAGATGAAATAAAAACCAATTCAGCAATTACTGTTTTTACAAATGCAACAGTTGAAAAACTAAGTGGCAATGTAGGCAATTTCAATGTTACTATCAATATCAATAATGAAAAGTCTGAGACCTTGTCGCTGACTACAGGCGCTATACTTGTCTCAACAGGTCTTGACACATACTCCCCTGTTGAAAACGATTATGCCTTTAATAGCTCGGATAATATTATTACTTTGCCTGCTTTCAATAAGGTGCTTGCGGACAATATTAAAGAAAACAAAACAGGAAAATTAATAATTAATAATAAAGAAATAAAACGTATAGCTTTTATTTATTGTGTTGGCAACCGGCAAACCAAAGGCGAAAACAAATATTGTTCGCGTATATGCTGCTCTGCTACTATTCAGGCTGCTCTTACAGCAAAAAAGAACCATCCCGGCTTAAAACTCTTTCATCTATTCCGCGATATCAGAACTTATGGCAAACAGGAATTGCTTTACCGACAATCCTCAGCCCAGGGCGATATTTATCTAAGATTTGACGAAAAGGAACCTCCTATAGTTGCTGCTGAAAAAGACAAAATTAAAATTAAAATCAAAGATCTGCTCACTTCAAAAAAGGAATTTGAACTGGAGGCTGACCTACTTGTTTTAGTTACAGGTATGGTTGCCTGCTCTGACAGTAAAATAGTCGCCGAAAAACTTAAAATCCCGGTTGGAAATGATAAATTCTTTAATGAAATACATCCCAAACTAAAACCTGTTGAAACAGTTATTAAAGGAATTTTTATCGGCGGTTCCTGTCAGGGACCTAAAAACATAAGCGAATCCGTTCAGTCATCGCTCTCAGCAGTTGCCAAAATCAGCGCCTTGCTGTCTAAAGGTGTTATTTCTTTAGACCCTAATGTCGCTATTGTCGATAAAGACAAATGTATGTGGTGCGGCAAATGTGCTGAAGTATGCGAATACGATGCAATTCAAAAAATAAATCATAATGATAAAGAAATAGCTGTTATCAATAACGCCAAATGTACGGGTTGCGGTATTTGCCTCCCTGTTTGCCCTGAAGACGCCCTCCAGCTCGCTCAATACACCGACAAAGAAATTATAGCTATGATTGATGGTTTTACACAAAAAATAATTCTCAAAGATAAAGAAGACCAGGCACCGGAAATTAAAGAGAAAAAAAAGAACGACCTCAGAGGCTTTCCTAAATTATGGAAAACTATTGCTAATTGTGTCTCCGAAGAAGCAAAAACCATTCCCCAAATTGCTCTGGAACTTAACTTAGATAGTAAAGATGTTACTTATAATATTATGACTATGAACAAATATAATATTATTACCTCACAAGGATTAGATAAAAGCGAAACCTATTATCTTTATAAATTAAATCAATAAAAATTATGTCAAAAATAAATCCTGACTTTGCAGAAGAAATAAAAAAATATGGAGCTAAAGACTTTGATTTATGTTACAATTGTGGTAACTGCTCCGCTGTATGCGAGCTGACAGCCAAAGACGCCAACTTTCCCCGTATCTTTATCAGACAGGGTTTACTCGGTCAAACTGATGAAATTTTAAAAAGCAAGGAACTCTGGTTATGCTATTCCTGCGGCGACTGCACAAGCAACTGCCCACGCCAGGCAGCACCAGGCGACTTTATGGCTGCTCTACGCCGTTTTGCAATCGCTAGCTACGAACCCACAGGCTTAACCAAACTAATTTTTAAAAATAATATTTTCTCTTTCCTATTTACTCTAATTCTTGCAACTGTGCTAAGCTTCTTCCTGCTCACACTTAAAACTGATAACGAGGTTGCACGCTGGATTTTTAAATATATATCTTACGATATAATACATAACCTCGGTATTTTAGTCTTTATTATAACCGGTATATCAATGGTTTGGGGTTTGGTTAAAATGTGGATGAAACTAAAAGCTGATACTAATAACAAAGTAAAAAACCCTAAGCAAGCTACAGGCAAACTTACAAAAGAAATGCTCTATATGCAAAGACATAATAACTGCGACAATGAAGAAAACTCCGAATGGAAAAACAAATCCTTCCTGCTTAAGCCCTGGTTTTTACACTGGTCTATAATGTGGGGCTTTCTTGGCTTACTACTTGCCACCTCTCTTGATTTTATCTTCAAAGACCCTGCCACAAATATATGGCTGCCAAGCAGGATACTCGGAACTGCTGCAGGTATTCTTCTTGTTTACGGAACTTCTTTAGCCTTATATTACAGGAAAATTAAAATCAGCAAAGCTTATTCTGAAACAAGACTGGCAGACTGGCTTTTCCTGGCTTTCCTCTGGCTGGCAGGCGTTACAGGCTTCTGGATTGAATTTGCAGTTACCTTTAATATCATTAACACGCTTAACCATTTAGTTCTTATCTTACATATTATTATATCTATGGAGTTAGTCCTGCTTTTCGCCTTCTCCAAATTCGCCCACGCCATCTATCGCCCCCTTGCTCTATTCATCTACTTCAATAATCAAAAATAAATTATGGGTATTTAGTATTGAGTATTGAGTATTGAGTATTGGGTATTTAGTATTACAATTAAGGAAAGTAAAAAAGGGACTTTATAACTGAGTGCTAATTAGTGTGCATCCATAAAGTCCCTTTTTTGTATTTAATTAAATGTATCACATTTTGCACCAATTCATAGTTATCTGTATTTGAAGCTAATTTTACTAAACCCGATAACTTGATAAAAAATTCAATTTACGGATAGTCACTAATTCAAGAAAAATGCGACTCATTAGATTTTTCTTCAAATCAAGCAGATAAATTAAATTCTGCTAAAATCAGATAAAAAAATATTTTGGAAAACGCTTATTTTATTACACCAGAAAATTGTTTTTTTATGCAAAAAATTAGGAAAAAAACTAAGAGTTTTCTGTAACCCCGCAAATTTTATCTCCTTTTTGTTTAAATTATAGAACTACTGTAAAAATTAATTAGGATAGTTTAATGATGCACAGCAACAAAATTTTATTTATTTTTGCCTTCTTATTAAAACAAATAATATGAATAAATTAAATTTTTTCTTTTTCCCATTTTTATTATTAATTATTAATAGTTATGGACAGGCTCCGCAAGCATTCAAATATCAAACAATTATAAGGGGATCTGATAATATTCCTTTAATTAATAAAAATATAGCTTTAAAAATTAAAATTTTAAAAGATAATGATAAAGATAATATAGTATATAGCGAATTACATAATATAATTACTAATCAATCAGGTTTAGTTAACCTTGAAATAGGTAAAGGAACGCCTGATTTTGGCTACTTCCCTTCTATTGACTGGAAAACAGGAATTTTTTATATTAGAATAGAGGCTGACATTCAAGGTACAAACAAATTTGATTTTATGGGTGTCAGTCAATTATTATCTGTTCCTTATTCACTTTACTCTGAAAATTCAGGAACGCCAGGCATAACAGGTCCGACAGGACATACGGGCTTGCAGGGAGATACCGGACCTCAGGGAATACAGGGAATTACGGGTGCAACAGGTGTTACAGGGGCTACTGGTCCTAACATTATTAAAGCAGAATTTAATCAAAATCCAGGAACCTTAACTATCACCGATAACTCTGGCACACCTCGCACCACGAACTTAGGCGCATGGCTTACAACAGGCAATCTGGGAATTGACCAAACTAACTTTATCGGTCCCTTAAATCTTGCACCATTTATCTTAAAAACAAATAATATTGAGAGAATGCGACTATCAGGTTCGGGTTCAGTATTAATAAATAATACAATTAATGAAGTAGGCGACGTGTTTTCATCATATACAGATGGAATTACTTCAGGTTTAGGAAATAAAGCTATAAGCGGCTATGCAAACGGGAATAATTCTATTGGCATTTATGGTCAGAGTAACGACGCTTCAGGTGTTGGCATTAAAGCTATTAATACTAATACTAACGGCACTGGCCTTATAGCAGGCGGTAATAATCCTAATATTATTGATTACTTATATACAGGCAGTGGAGGCTCTTTTGGGGGAAATACAACAGGATTATACTGCTATGCACAAGATATGAATACAGGAATAGGAATAATAAGTGTAGGAAACAAAGTATTACCGAATCAAATACCTGTTAATGGAGCCGGCGGTGCCTTTACAGCAAATTATATTGGCATATACGCTTCCGCAAGAGAAAGAAATTTAGGCTTTTCAGGCTCCTGGGGAGGTGTTTTTAAAACAATGGGAGGTTGTTCTGCTAATATTGCAGGTTGGAATTTTGATGGTAGTGTATGGCTTATGTATAAAATATTAGGCTATGGCGCTGTTTCAACCCTGGTAAAAGATCTTGATGACAAACCAGTAATTATGTATGCCCCTGAAGCGCCTGAAGTGCTTTTTCAGGATTATGGAACAGGCAAATTAAATAAAGGTAAAGCTTATATTAAATTAGACCCTATTTTTACTAAAAATATCTTTGTTGATGAAAAACATCCTTTAAAAGTATTTATCCAGTTAGAAGGCGATTGTAATGGCATTTATGTTACAAATAAATCAGCTAATGGTTTTAATGTTATTGAATTAAAAAACGGAATAAGTAATGTAGATTTTACCTGGACTGTTGCTGCTTCAAGAGCTGATGAAGAATATTTTGACGAAAAAGAAAAAACCACTTATATATCTTCTTTTTCTAAAGTAAGATTTCCTTTATATCATAAAGATATAAACCTTAAAGAATTAGAAATTAAAAGAAATTCTATCAGATAATAATACCTGGCTTATTCAAATAGTAGTAACCCACAAACAAAAGGTCAAACTTGTTAGGTTTGGGTATAAATTAATACACATATTCAACATTACAAAATCAGACAACCAGATTATTTAGCAAGATCGCCATTTAGTTTCATAAGTGTAATTTCAGAAAGCTTGGTATCATAGCGGGCGTTAATAAGTCTAATGTAAGCGCTCTCAAAACTATTTTGGGCTTCTTTAAATTCCAAAGAACTTATAGTACCAAGTCTGAATTTCTCCAAAGCAACATTTAAGTTTTCACGTGATATTTTAATATTTTCTTCTTCCAGGTTAAGCATTTGCAGGTTAAGAGTAAAAGTATTAAACGCTTTAAGGAGAGCAGATTCAACTTCAGTTTTAACCTGGTTAAAAAGCATTAGGGCTTGTTGTTCGCCAAGTTTGGCATTTTTTAGTTTTATATTATTATTAAATCCGTCAAAGAGGCTATAGCTTAAAGTAAAACCCCTCGTAAATCCGAGATTACTATTAAGCAGCGAAAAGCCTGCCTGGTTTTCACTACGTGTAAAGTTATAGTTCATCAAAAAGCTTAACTTAGGATAGCGCTGTGATACTATATCTTTGCTATTATAACGCGACAATTCTATATTATGTTTGTAAATATTAAGCCCTGTGTTCTGGCTCGCAGAGCTATTCTT
>JAGODS010000393.1 GCA_017998135.1 Bacteroidales bacterium | reverse complement strand
TATATATACTTATTTTGATGTATTAATGTTAATAAATAAGGAAATAAGGTAGATTTTTTCATACTTTATACTAAAGTTTATAAGCTTTTTACAATATATAAACTCAAAATTAAGCTGCTGAGTAGTTACATTTTTTTACTTTAAAAAATGAATTATTATTCTATTTTTTGAGTTTATTAAGTCTAACTGTAATGGCATTTTTATGAGCGAAAAGATTTTCGGCTTCAGCTAATATCTCAACCGTATTACCAATATTTTTAATACCCTCTTCTGTAACATACTGAAAAGTAATTTTTTTCATAAAACTATCAATACTAACCCCACTATAAGCTTTAGCACTGCCATTAGTAGGCAAAGTATGATTAGTTCCGCTGGCATAATCACCAATAGCTTCAGAAGCATAATTACCAATAAAAACAGAGCCTGCATTAATTACATTATTTGATAAATTTTCAGCATTTTTGCAAGCTAAAATAAGATGTTCCGGCGCATAAGCATTTGATATTTCCATAGCTTCCTGCATATCCCTTACAAGAATACAAAAACTATTATGCAAAGAGACTTCAGCAATTTTCTTTTTTGGCAACTCATTTAACTGTCTAAGAACAACGCCCTGAGTCTCTAACAAGAAATCAAGATTATCAGAAATTAAAATCACCTGCGAATCTTTACCGTGTTCGGCTTGAGACAATAAATCAGCTGCAACAAATTCTTTATCAGCAGTTTTATCAGCAATAATTAGCAATTCCGAAGGTCCTGCCGGCATATCAATTGCGACAGTATCTCTGCATACTAATTGTTTAGCAAGGGTTACATAAAGATTGCCTGGTCCAAAAATTTTATCTACTTTCGGTACAGTTTGCGTTCCGTAAGCCATAGCAGCAATAGCCTGGGCGCCTCCGACTTTAAATATCTTATTCACACCTGCAAGCCTTGCAGCATATAACAGAGCAGGATTTACATTTCCTTCAGAGTCAGGGGGTGTGCAAATAATAACATTTTGGCAACCTACCAGACAGGCAGGAACAGCTAACATTAAGACTGTAGAAATTAAAGGAGCCGTACCACCCGGAACATATAAGCCGACATTAGTTATAGGGACTGATTTACGCCAACAAAGAATACCAGGTTCAGTTTCAATCTTATTTACTGTTTCCATCTGGCTAAGGTGAAACTTTTCAATGTTCTGCTTTGCCCTATGTATTGCCTCTTTAAGTTCATAACTAATTATTTTTTCGGCATTTAACATATCATAAGCTTTAACATCATAAGATTTGAATTTTCCCTTTATCTTACTAAATTGTTTAGTATATTTTAAAACAGATTTATCGCCGTTAACCATAACATCAGCAATAATATAACTAACCGTTCTGTTTATAAGATCTGAATCGGTAACAGGGCGGGTAATTAAATCTATAATGTTATCCTGATTTGTAGTTTTTAATAGTTTCATAAGAATTTTAAATTTATATATTTTTTAATAGTTTTTTTAATAAAGACAAATTTGCGCCTTTCCTCTCCTGTTTTATAATAGGCTGAGGTTATATTTTCAATCAATCATTTTCTCAATAGGGATAACAAGTATTCCCTCAGCACCCGTAGCTTTAAGCTCTTCTATAATATCCCAGAATTTATCTTCAGCAACAACAGAATGCACAGAACTCCAGCCCTTATCTGCAAGCGGCATTATGGTAGGGCTTTTCATACCCGGAATAATTTTTTTTATTTGCTCCAGCTTATCATCAGGGGCATTAAGTAAAATATATTTGTTATTTCTTGAGCGTTTAACTGCATTAATTCTAAATAACAATTTATTTAGAATGTGTTGTTTTTCAATAGGCAACTTATTATTAACAATAAGAATAGCTTCTGATTTTAATACAGTATATACCTCTTTAAGTCCATTAGTTAGAAGAGTTGAGCCTGAGC
This sequence comes from Bacteroidales bacterium, assembly GCA_017998135.1. Classification (GTDB taxonomy): domain Bacteria; phylum Bacteroidota; class Bacteroidia; order Bacteroidales; family JAGODS01; genus JAGODS01. The sequence goes on along the minus strand of JAGODS010000393.1, from coordinate 654 downwards.
TAACCAAATCGCAAATTACATCAGCCAAACCTATACTGGGAGCAATCTCAACTGAACCGCTAATTTCGTGTATCTTTGCATTAATTTTATTAGTCCTCAAGAAATTATCAAGAATAACAGGATAAGACGTTGCTATATTAAGTCCGTTTAAATCTTGTAAATTATTAAATTGTTTAGATTTAGGAAAAGCGATAGACAGACGGCATTTACTAAAACCCAACCTGATTATTATATCAGCCTCCTGTTTGTTTCGTTCAAGAAAAACATTCTCCCCAACAATACCTATATCAGCTACATTATCCGCTACATACTGTGGTATATCATCATCTCGCAAATATAAAATATCTAAAGGAAAATTATCCGCTTCGGCTCTAAGTTTACCTGCTCCATTAGAAAAAATAATACCACACTCTTTAATTAACCTGAGAGAATCGTCATTCAGACGACCTGATTTTTGAATTGCTATTCTTAACTTCATATAATATTAAAAAAAAAGGCTTACTTTTGAGGTAAGCCTTTTAATTATTTCTTAACAATACTGTCCTAAATAATTTTTTTCAGGATTAACAATGCCAGTATTATTGATAAAAGCATTATATTTTAAAGTTTTTAAAAAAGAACCCCCTGTATAATATTTTGCGGTGGCGGGTCGTA
>JAGODS010000392.1 GCA_017998135.1 Bacteroidales bacterium | reverse complement strand
ACCGGCGCTATCAATATTCCTGGTACTTACGAATTCAAAACCGGAGATAAAGTCTATGATTTATTAAAGAAAGCTCAAGGCACTGCTATCAACGCCTATCTCTCTTTAGCTTACATTATCAGGCAAAAAGACGAAATGACCAAAAAATATATTTCTTTTAACCTTAAAAATGTAATTAACAATAGTAACTCACCTGATAATATTCTACTTCAGAAATACGATACTTTAAAGATCTTATCTAACTCCGATTTTTTAGATAACTACAAAATTACTATTTACGGTTCGGTCAGAAAGCCAGGTGATTATTTCTACGGCGAAAACCTAAGCCTCAGAGATGCTATTTTGCTTGCAGGCGGACTTAAGCAGGAAGCCGCTACTAATAGAATTGAAATCTCTCGTATTATTGATTATAATGAGAAAAACAACATAATCACTCCGCAGAGAGCTATTGTTTTTTCTACTCAGGTCAACGTTGACCTTACGCTTAACGAGCAATCCAACACTTTCCAACTGCAGCCTTTCGACCTTGTTTTCATTAGAGAAAATCCCGATTTTGAAATTCCTAAAACCGTTATTCTTATCGGTGAAGTTACTTACCCTGGAGTCTATTCTCTTGTAAAAAAAGACGAAACTGTTGCAAGCCTTATCAAAAGAGCAGGCGGACTCTCTCAATACGCTTACGTTGACGGCGTTACTATGAACCGCAAATTCGAAGAAACAGGCCTCGTATATATTAACCTCGCTAAAGCTCTCAAAAGAGAACACTCTAAATATAATATCGTGCTTAACGACAGCGACGAAATTTATATTCCTAAAGTTATTGACCTCGTCAGAATTTCAGGAGCTATCGGTAATGTCAACTTCAAAAGTATCAGCGCCCCATATTTTGGGAACAAACGCGCTAAATATTATATCAAAAACTTTGCTGGCGGTTTCAATAAAGACTGCGAAAAAGCTAAAACCTTCGTTATTTACCCTAACGGAATAATGAAAAAAACCAAAAACTTCGGTTTAATCAGATTCTATCCCAAAGTCAGAAATGGAAGTAATGTACATTTATCCTTTAAAGAGGTTAAGCCTGATGATAAAGCTCAAAAAGCTCCGGTGGATTGGAACAAAATTATTGAAAACACTACTATCAAAATTACTGGTTTACTCACCCTCTGGCTTTTAGTTACTAAGATTCAATAAATAATTATGCCTGACAACAATATAAATTTCTTTGATATAGCTGATAAATTAAACAAAATAAAACTATTAGCTTTAAAAAAATGGCTGACTGTTACTATTATTATTTTATTTTTTTCTGGCTTGGGTGTTATTATTTCAATACTCTATAAACCTGTTTACACCGCAAAAGCCTCATTTATTATTGAAGAAACTGATACTCAAGGCTCACTCGGCGCTTTATCAGGGCTCGCAAGCCAGTTCGGATTTGGCAATTTCTCTGGTAATAGCACTTTTACTATTGAAAACCTTATTGAATTAATTAGATCCAAACATATTGTAAAAAAAGCCCTATTCACTCAAATCAATATCAACAACAAAACTCAACTTTTAATCAATTATTTTATTGATTGCAATAAATACAGAGAAGAATGGGACGAATATTACAATCTTAAAAATCTCATTTTCAAAGAAACCGATTATAACATTACAAATAAAACCAAAGATAGCTTAGTTAATATATTCTATAAAAATATTTATACCGATATTCTAACAGTCGAAAAACTTAATACTCAAACAAACATTGTCTTAATTACTACTAAACATAATGATGAGCTTTTTGCCAAATTTCTCGCCGAAAGCCTCATTAATTGCATTTCAGGCTTCTATATCCAAACTAAAACTCAAAGAGCGAGAGAAACCTTTGAATTTCTCCAAAAAAGAGCCGACTCCACCAAAAACGCCTTAGACATCGCCGAATTGGAACTCGCTAAATGGCAAGACTCAAGATTTCAAATCATCAAATATCAAGGTCAGACCGATAAATCAAAACTTATTAGAAATGTTGAAATTTTACAGATTGTTTATGCCGAAATTCTCAAAAACCTTGAAATTTCCAAAATGAATCTTCTTAATATCACCCCTTTGATGAAATCTGTCGATAATCCCATTATTCCTTTAGATGTTTTTTTTATTCCTCTCAGCTACTCTATTATTGGTGGTACTGCAATTGGCTTTTTTATCGCTTTTTTTTATTTGTATATTCTTATATTAGCTGAGCCTTATCGTAAAAAAATTACTTAATTTTTGATTTATTTTACCTTAATATATACTTCATATAAAATATCTTTATATCTTTGCACCCGAATTTTTTTAAGAAAATTGTCCGATGGTGTAACTGGCAACACGTTTGGTTTTGGTCCAAAAGACTCCAGGTTCGATTCCTGGTCGGACAACTAAAATTAGCTTTTTCTTTTTAGAATTTGCTACTATAAGATAGGATAAAACAAAGCTTTGGGGAGTATTCCCCATATTTTTTATCATTTTATTTATTATTATGGATTCACTCAACATTTTAGAATCCCTGACCGAGTTCAGGGAAATAAAAAATATAGAAAGAATTAAACTGATGCGTCTGTT
>JAGODS010000391.1 GCA_017998135.1 Bacteroidales bacterium | reverse complement strand
TTTTAAATTCTTTGCTAAAATATCTAACTTTTCCTATTGCTCTTTGATTTTTTTTATTGTCCATTTTTTTCCTGTTTTTGTTAACCTTTTTTTTATAAATTTGGTCAACCTATTTCAGGCAAAGACAAGTATTGAGTATTGAGTATTGGGTATTGAGTATTGAGTATTGCTACCCGCTACTCGCTACCTATTGTCAGATTGGCATATTGCTCTTCATTAAATATCATCATCTTTAGTATATTTTGCCCCCTTCTTCCTTTTCGACTTTCTAATCCTTTTGGGATATTTATTTTTTGAAAAAAGAACGACAAAAACACCAGTAATAGGTGTGAGCAATAGTGAAAATAATAAAGCGTTAACAAAACCAATTCGTTTAGTATGTCCCTGAAAAGCTATTAAAAGCGATAAAAATATATAAACTCCAACAATAATAAAATAATCTAACATATATTATTCTAACCTTAATTAAAAAAATATTTTTTTCCTATCAATACCTTTATTAGTTTTAATCAAAACAACATAAAGGCCTCTTGAAAATTTAGAGTTATTAAAATCATAATAATTTTTACCTTTTCCCAAAAATTTATCTTTAAAAAAAGATTCAACCTGCCTGCCATAAATATCAAATAAAAACATTGAATATTTTTCAGGGTTATTAATATTAAGAACAACAGTTGTAGTTCCTGAAGATTGAGTATATATATCAGAAATAAGATTAGCGCTATTAAAGAAAAAAGTTTTGCTATCCGTAATTTTATCAATAATAGTAGTCCAGATACTGTTTATTTCGTCGTCCATCCTCGCCCAGACAGGTATTACCCTGCCATTATGAGCTACAATATTGGTATAATCTCCAAAGAACACATAAGGATTAGGATTGAAAGGCGTTTCGCTGATTTTAATATTTTCAAAAGACTTACAACCGTCTGTTGAATAAGCAAGATAAACATCTGTTCGACTATCAGTATAATTACGCCTGTCGTAGAACACAAAGTAAACATAGCCAGTAGTCTGGTCAATAGTCATCCAGGATAGGAACTGATGAGTAGAAGTATTATCGTCATTAACCCTGAGAGGTTCGCTCCAATTTAGTCCGCCATCAATAGATTTGCTCACCCATACATCTGTATTTTCGGGACCCTTTGACTGGTCAGTCCAATTAACATAAATTGTACCCCTGTAAGGACCTTTACTTAAATCGGAAGCAATAACCGGCATACCATTAGTTCTGTATATACCTGGAACGGTATAATCCCAACCACCGTGCTGATTAGAGATAACAATATCTTCGGCAAGCCAGGAAGCGCCATTATCAATAGATTTGTCAATAAATATCTTAGAATCAAAAGAGTAAACAACGAAAATTTCACCATTAATCCCAACACAGGGCATTGCACCTTCGGTGGTCATATCGCTATCGCGACAATCGCCGGCAAACTGGCTAATTCTGATAGCATCAGACCAGGAGGCTCCATTATCAACAGATTTAGAAAAAAGAATAACAGAACTGTCAGAAGGATTAGAACTACCATAATCATCAAACTGTGTCCAGGCGACATAAATGTTATTATTAGCCCTATCCACACAAGCCCATTCCTTATCTTGGTCTTTAGAGCCGTTATATCCTATTCCTGTCCCTTCACTCCATTTGGTATAAGGAGGCTCTAATTTCTGGCAAACTATCCTATCAATCCAATGACCATTCTTATAGTTGGAAAGATGAAAATAAAAGAAATTACTATTAGTATCAACAACAATACAAGGATCTCCCCAGACACCATATTTAGAATCAAGATAGTCTTTTTTCCAGGTTAAACCGCCATCGGTTGAAACATAAACTTTGTTAATATTAGCGCCGGCAACGAGAACATCAGAATTTTCAGGGTCGCACACTATAGAGGGCTCATTGCAATCATCGGTATTATCAATCATTATATTGACAAACTGACTATAAACACCAAAAGAAATTAATAATTGAAAACTGAAAAATACAATAACAGTTGAAAAAGATTTAAAGTTTCGAGGTCTTTTAGTATATGATAATCTGTTCATCTTTAAATAAAATAAAAATGGGTATTTGGTATTGAGTATTGAGTATTGGGTATTATCACTTATAAACCACAACAGGGAAATTGAAATTAAATTCAGGGAAACGAGGTATTCCTAAGATATGCTGAATAAAATCAAAATAAGCAGGAGTAAAATTAAATTTATTAATGTCATAATATTCATCAGGAAGCGCCCTATTACCTATATCGCCCATATCTATAGATTTAGTATTAAATTCTTCAAGCTCCGGATACCTGACTAATTTACTCAACACAGGCATTTGTCCGTAGTCTTCACGCAATAATAAGTCTATTACTTTATCAGCGAGGGTCATAGTGAGCCTGCGGTCATATTCCCGGCATTGACCAGCTCTTGGAAAATAACCTGTTATCTGGGCTCTTGATTCAATGCCAAGTTTACTTGTTATTTCAGAGGCAATAGTACCGCTAATACCGCCAAAACGGGGATGACCGTATTCGTCAACTTCGGAACTAGCATAAACCATATCTAATTTTCCATTTTTTTCATCATACCATCTGACACCTTC
>JAGODS010000390.1 GCA_017998135.1 Bacteroidales bacterium | reverse complement strand
ATAGTTTATGATATGGACGAGGATAAGCCGATAGCTGATGGTTTTTATTTCACTATATCTTACCCAGGACTAAACGGCGAGCAGCTTGCTGAAGAATTGCTTTATTATGGGATTAGCGCAGTTTCTCTCAAGATTTCAGGTAGCGAACGCAGTGATGGATTTCGTGCTTGCACATCTCTTATTAAAAGAGAACAATTTCCTTTACTGGAGCAGAGATTGAAGAAATTCCACCAAAATCATAAATAATAGGGCATCTCTAAAAACTCAGTTTTTCCTCTCTTAACTAAGCGAAGCGATCTCATAAGCAACTTTTAAATCAATTTAAGATTGCGCATAATTTTAGGAGAGTTTGCCGTTGGCTTTAGCCGACGGTTTAAGGGTGAGGTTAAATCGGCACATTAACAAATCAGCACATTATTTTTTCTAAAACTCGCTTTTAACGATTTTATAGACTTTATCTGAGCGTCTAATTAAAGTTTTAAGAGGTATTGAGCAATAATCGCCTTTAACGGCTTGTTTTACTTTTTTTAGATTTACCCTTATTTCTTTTATTTCTGCTTCATTAACTCCTGTGGTAGGTCCTATAATATAAATTTTATCTCCTGTATATAGTGCGCCTGTTTCAATTTTAATTTCAGCAACTTTAAGCTTGGTGAAAAAATTAGTTACTTTGCCAATATATTCTTTAGTTTCAGTAGCGTGCGAGCCATATTTCTCAGTCCATTCACCCATCTTTCTCCCAAGGTAATAACCTTCCCAGAAATCACGGTTATAAACGCTTTTTAATTTGTTTTTCCAATTTATAGTGTTTTCAAGATTATATGTACCTTTGAAATAAGAACTAACAGCTTCATTGTAGCATTGTGTAACGATTTTAACATATTCGGGAGAGCGTCCCCTGCCTTCTATTTTGAGTACTTTAACTCCTGCTTTGATTATCTTATCTATCAAATCTATTGTACATAAGTCTTTAGGCGACATTATGTATTCATTGTCTATTTCAAGCTCAATACCTCCGTCTTTATCTTTTACCTGATATGGTCTGCGGCAGATTTGCAGGCACTCGCCTCTGTTGGCGGAGGCATTCAGATTGTGCAGGCTAAGGTAACATTTTCCTGAAATAGCCATACATAAAGCGCCGTGAGCGAAGATTTCTATTTTGATTTTTTTGCCTGCAGGTCCTTTAATGTTTTCTTTTTCAATAGCTTCAGTAATTTCAGCAATTTGTTTAAGCGATAGCTCGCGGGCAAGCACCATCACATCGGCAAAGCGGGAATAAAATCTGACAGCCTCTATATTGCTTATATTGCATTGTGTTGAAATATGAACGGAAATACCTTTTGAGCTAGCATATTCAATAACGCTGATATCGCTTGCTATTATAGCATCAACGCCTTCTGTAACAGCCCTGTCAATAATATTCTGCATTAATTTCAAATCCTGGTTATACATTACTGTATTAAGCGTAAGATAAGTTTTAAGCTTGTTAGTTTTACAGGTTTTTACTATTTGTTTTAGGTCATCCATACTAAAATTAATAGAGGACCTGGCACGCATATTTAGTTTATCAATACCGAAATAAACGGATTTGGCGCCTGCCTGAATAGCAGCAGCCAGGGCTTCAAAAGAGCCTACAGGCGAAGTTATTTCTATATCTTTTTTTGAGGTTTTCACAAATTGTAAGATTTATTACCCTCCAGCTTTTTACTTTTATAAATCAAAATTAAGGCGGGTAGTTATTTTAATTTTCAGGTTAGCAAAAGTATATATTTTTTTGCACCTATCTGAAAATAAAGTCTATCAGCAGTAAAAAATTACAATAAAGAAAAAATATATACTTTTGTAGCACTTTTAAAAGAAAAACTGTGAATACAATCAGATTTATACTTAAATATCTTAAATTTCTTAATAATGCTAAGTCAAGGCATAGAATTCATTCTCCTTTTATTTTTACATTAATTAATGAATGTCTTGATGCGGAAGATTATAATCCTAATACTGAAATTATTGAAACTTTAAGGGCAAATCTTTTAAAAAATAATAATACTATCAATGTAGATGATTTGGGAACCGGTAAAAGTGGTCTGCGAAAAGTAAGCGATATTGCTAAAAAGGCTCTTAAATCGCAACAGGATGCTATGCTTTTATATAAGCTTGCCAAGTTTTTCCAATCAAAAACAATTGTTGAACTCGGAACTTCTTTTGGAATTACTACAATTTATTTAGCCACTGCAGGCACTAATTCAGAAGTTTATACTATTGAAGGCTCAAAGGAAATTGCTGATATTGCTGTAAATAATTTTAAACTGGCTGATATTGAGAATATAACTGTTATTAATGATAATATTGAGAAAGCTTTGCCTGAACTGCTCTTAAAAATTAACAAACCTGATATGGTTTTCTTTGACGCCAACCATACAAAAGACGCTACCATAAAATATTTTGAATTTTGCCTCCCTTACATTAAAGAGAATACTGTTTTAATCTTTGATGATATTCATTGGTCTGACCAAATGGAACAAGCCTGGGAGCATATCAAAAAACATCAGGATGTAACAATTACTGTTGATTTATTTTTCTTCGGCTTAGTATTTTTC
>JAGODS010000389.1 GCA_017998135.1 Bacteroidales bacterium | reverse complement strand
GGCTAATACTTTAATTAAGCAACTTAACAATAATTACCAGGAATTGCAAACCTTAGTTGATAAATATCCAAAATTAATTAATGATATTAGCAAAACTAAAGATGCTCAAATTAAGCTATTTAATGATTTGTTGATTAAACAAAAGGCTGATAATAAAGGATTAAGGCAAATATAATTTAGATTATTTGGTTTTAAATACTGGAAATTACAAAATTAATAAAAAAATGTACCTATAAAATTACGTTGTTTAAGCAATAAGTACCCTTTTTGTACTATGATTTTTTTTTGCTGGTTTGATGAAATATAATACTTTTGTTCTTTGTATAAATTAAAAGGGGGATATTTTTTTTTCATAGTGTTTTCATAGTATATATATTTTTATCCCCCTTTTTTATAACTTTAAATAATTTTTTTATTAAAAGGGGGATATTTTTTTTCATAGTGTTTTCATAGTATATATATTTTTTATCCCCCTTTTTTTATTTTAAACTTTTATAATTTTTGATTTATGTCTAAAAATAAACTTATTTTTACATTAGTAATTGTTTTTTTTATAAGATTAAATCTATTTGCAGATGTATTATTATCTGAATCGTTTACTAATTCAAATTTACCCTCAGGATGGACAAATACTGCTATCGAGGGAAGTCAAAATTGGATTTTCAGAAATACTCCTGTATTTAATAGTGGAAGTTCAAATTTTTATGCAGTTTTTGACGATTTCAGTTTAGGTGTGGATGTTACTCCTAACCAAGCCGCTTTAACAACTCCACTTGTTAATGCTTTTAAAAGAAATATAGTAAAATTAAGTTATTATACATTCTGGTATGGTGTTGAATATACACATGGTTATGTTGAAATAAGTAATGATGGAGGTACTAACTGGAATATAATCAAGGAATATGAAATTTCTACGGTTGGTTCTTTGTCAAATCCTGTTAATGAAATTTTAGATATAAGCTCTTATGCGGCTAATCAAGTCAATGTAAAAGTAAGATTTCGCTATTATGATGGTAAACAGGCAGGAAGATTTTGGTATTTAGATGATATAAAAATTTATTGTGAACCGGATGTCGGCGTTTCTACTTTAATTGCTCCTGTCGGTTTAAATTGTGCAACTTCTTATAGCGCCTCTGAAAATGTTACTATTAGGGTCAATAATTATGGAGTAGAGCCAATTTCAAATATAAATTTTACCTGCTTAATTTCCGGAGCTATTAATCAAACTTTAAATGGGACTTATTCAAATATTATTAATGGTCAATCTTTTATTGATTATACTTTCCCTCAACAGGTAAATATGTCTGCTGATGCTGCCTATCATTTCACTGCATATACAAAACTTAATAACGATAAGTATGTTTATAATGATACACTTATAGATGGAAGACGTCAAAAAGTTTCTGCCTATCCTTATAATGAGAATTTTAATCAGAGCCCTGCAGGATGGTTTGCAGGCACATCAAATCCATCTTTTTCAACGAGAACCTTTAAATATGGCTTTGTTCCATATCTTAATGGGCCTGCCGGTAATGCAAAAAGCTGGTATCTTACCGTACCTGTAGATGGCAGTGCAGATGTCTGGGTAGAAAGTCCTGTTTTCAATCTCAGCGGGTTGAACAACCCTGTTTTAAGTATGGATATAAAATATAAATTAACAGGGTCAAATAATAAGGTTATTCTGCAATACTCTGTTAATGATGGAGTTAATTGGATTACCTTAGGAAATGGTAATGAGCCGCTATGGTATAATAGTAAAGGTTATAATAGCTGGAATGACAACTATAATAATCCTGTAACAGAGTGGACTAAAGTACAACACGGGTTATGTGCTATAAATGGGCAGAGCTGTGTTAAATTTAGAATAAGTACGCAATCTTTATATTATAATAATGACCGAGCCTGGTTTGCTTTTGATAATTTTAAAATAGAAGATAGGCCTGATGTAGGGGTTACTGCATACCTTGAGCCTGTTAATAAGGGCTGTAATTTCTCAGCTAAGCAGCAGATTACCGTTAAAGTATTTAACTGGGGTTGTACAGAAATATCAAATATCCCTGTATATTCACTAATAAAAGGGAAAATTAATACTACTATAAATGGTATTGTTACCGGTCCGATAAGTAGTAATTCTTCTGTTGAATATACATTTCCAGGTACAATAGATATGACTTCAATAGGAACATATAACTTTAAGACCTATACAAAATATAATGGAGATATAAATTTAGAAAATGATACTTTAAGTACTGTTATTCAGGTTACACAGCCTACAATAACAAGTTTTCTATTTGCAGAAAATTTTAACAGTAATAATGGATACTGGACAGCAGGCTCGGCAGCAGCCGATACGAACAGGCGATTTATCTGGGGCGAAGTACCATATTTGAATGGTTCAGAAGGCGAAAGCAATAGCTGGTATCTGACAGTACCAAAAGACGGAAGTGGTGATGTTTGGGCAGAAAGTCCGGTATTTGACTTGAGTAAGCAGACCAATCCAACTTTAAGTATGGACATAAAATATAAACTGACAGGATCCAATAATAAAGTAGTAGTTCAATACAGTATTGATGGAGGTGTCAAATGGACTATTTTAG
>JAGODS010000388.1 GCA_017998135.1 Bacteroidales bacterium | reverse complement strand
CAACTTGAGTTTGCTAATTATGAAGAATATCAACAACTTTTGAAAAGCAAGACTTTAGTTGTTGAATATGATTATATTTTCTCTTCTTTTAACGATGTAATGAAAGAAGCTATGCCTAAATTTTGGAATTTAACTCCTTATGAATTTATTACTAATGAAGAGTTTAAAAGTAAAAGAAATAATCCTGCATATTCTTTTATTTTTATTTCCGAAGCAGAAATACAAAATCAAAATTATGATATATTAAATTTTGTATTAGGTAACAAACAAGCAAAAGATATTAATTCACTACACGATTTGGGGTCTGTTCCTTTATCTTATTCTGACGCTGATGAGGATAATTATATTTATAAAATAGGAACTTTTCTCTTATATATGCAGTATTTAGCCAATTATAAAATTAATAATCCTAAAGTCAATTTGCTGAAAGAGATAATGAATCGTAATGAAGGACTTAAAGACTATGAATTAATGATAACAGAAGACGATTTGAGTCCGCAATTAAAAGGGAATAAGGAGGTTTTGTCAGGGTATCCTTTTAAAATATTTATAAAGACTTCTGCTGAAATAGGGAAGCTAATTAACGAAAAAGTTTCTAATGTAGCTATATTACATAAAATAGCTCCTGAAGAGAATTTTAATAAGTCTCTATCCTGGAAATTTATAATTTCGGCTATTGATGGTAATTTGCTTTATTTTTCAATGGATAAGATTAATTCACAAAAGGAAACGGGTTTAAATAAAGAGGATTTAAAGAAGCTTTCAAAATAGGCTTATTAACTTATCACGCAAAGGATGTAAATATTTTTTCTGCCAAAATGAGGTCTTCAGACTTAGTTATTTTAAAATTGAATGGAGAACCTTCTGAGAGATGAATTTTGAACCCTGCGGATTCTAAAACGCTTGCGTCATCTGTAAAATCATCAGAGTAATCTGCTGAATAAGCGTTTTTAATTAAATTAAGCTTAAAGCATTGAGGCGTCTGTATAAGTCTTATTTTATTTCTGTCAATAGGGAGATTTGTTTCATTATCTAAAACTCTGACACTGTCATTAGGTTGAATGGCTGGTATTGCATTTTCATATTTTTGTGCCTCTATGAATAAATTATTTATAAACTTTTTGTTAATAAACGGTCTGGCAGCATCGTGAATAGCAACAATAGTCTCTTCATCATTATTGATTAAATTAAGGCAATTTTTGACTGATTGATAACGTGTAAGTCCTCCCGCAGTATATTTAATGTTAATAAGGAATTTATGTTGTCTGCATAATTTATCCCATAAATCAAAATAATCTGGGTGTATAGCAATAATGATATTTATTTCGGGGCTGTAATTAAGAAAAGCTGAAATGGAGTGCATTATTACAGGTTGTCCTGCAAGTGGTAGAAATTGTTTGGGAATATCAGTTTGCATCCTGCTCCCTGTCCCGCCCGCTACAATTATAGCATATTTTTTCAAAGGTTTAGTAAAAATATTTAGTTAGTAGGGAAATATTTTATAATGCTTACTAATTTTTATTTATGAAATATTGCGAAGCGTGATCGCTCCTCAGAATAGTAAGATTGAATTGTTAATGAGGCTCTTAATCAATAATAAGCATTGCATCACCATAAGTAAAAAATTTATATTTTTTCTCTATAGCGGCTCTATAAGCTTTCATAAGTAAATCATAGCCTGCGAAAGCGGAAACCATTATCATCAGACAAGATTGAGGCAGATGAAAATTGGTTATCATTGCTGTTGGTATGCTAAAGTCATAAGGTGGATAAATAAATTTGTTAGACCAGCCATTATAAGGTTTTAGTGTGCCTGCAATAGAAACGGAGGTTTCTACTGCTTTTAGTGAGGTTGTTCCGACAATACAAACCTGTTTTTTATTTTCTTTGGCTTTATTAACAGCATTAGCAGTTGCTTCTTCTATAATCACCTGCTCTGAGTCCATTTTATGTTTACTTAGGTCTTCAACGTCTATACTTCTGAAATTACCAAGTCCCACATGTAGTGTAAGTTCAGCAAATTCTACGCCTTTGATTTGCATTCTTTTAATAAGTTCTCTGCTGAAATGAAGACCGGCTGTAGGAGCGGCAACAGCTCCTTCATATTTCGCAAAGACTGTCTGGTATCGTTCTTTATCAATTGCTGCCGGATTTCTTTTGTGAAGTTTAGGGATAGGAGTTTGACCGAGTTTTTCTATGGTCTTTTTAAATTTTTCGTAAGAACCGTCAAATAGGAAATGTATTGTTCTTCCGCGAGAAGTGGTATTATCTATAACTTCTGCAACCAGGTTCTGGTCATCTCCAAAATACAGTTTATTACCTATTCTTATCTTACGGGCAGGGTCAACCAGTACATCCCAAAGTCTTGATTCCCGGTTAAGTTCTCTTAGCAAAAAGACTTCTATTTTAGCTCCTGTTTTTTCTTTTGTTCCATAAAGACGTGCTGGGAAAACCTTTGTATTGTTGATAACAAAGATATCGCCTTCATCAAAATAATTTATGAGGTCTTTAAATTTTTTATGTTCCAAAGTTTGAGTTTTTTTATGCAAAACCAGAAGTTTACTTTCATCTCTGTTAGAAACAGGCGTATCCCCTATAAG
>JAGODS010000387.1 GCA_017998135.1 Bacteroidales bacterium | reverse complement strand
AAATTAATCCATTCTTTTAAGCGGGGCGAGTTGGCTTTAAAGCGCAGCGAGGGACGAGCAAGCTAAAAGCCAACGAGAAAAAATAAGACCGCCGCAGGCGGTCAAAAAAAAATTATTAAGGAGCTAAAAAAACCTAACAGGTCTCTAAGACCTGTTAGGTTTGGTTTAGGGTGGGGAAAAAAATATCTTTGTGTTCTGGTGCCTCTGCGGTCAAAAAAAATTTTGAAAAATGCAAATAAAAATATTTAATGTAGCCTTAGGAGATAACGGTGAAATGCTAATTGAGATGAATCGTTTTCTTGCAGCAAATAAAGTATTAGAGATAGAGCAAAAGTTTTATCAGAATGAAAAGGGTGCTTACTGGAGCTTTTGCGTCCGATATTTGAATAATGCAACAGTTACTTATCCTGGACAGAGTAATCGTCATAAGCCTGACTACAAAGAGATATTAAACGAAAAGGAGTTTGCCATTTTTAGTAAGCTTCGTGAATGTAGAAAAGTATTGGCAGCCAATGATGCTGTTCCTGCTTATGCTGTATTTACAGATGAAGAATTAGCAGGTATAGCGAGATTACCTGAGCTGGAGCCAGCTAAGTTGATACGAGTAAAGGGCATAGGAGACAAAAAAGTTGAAAAATATGGGAAACAGATAATAGATTTATTGAAAAAAACTGAATAAAAACCTAACAGGTCTTTAAGACCTGTTAGGTTTGATATAAATGGTTATAAAAACAGATGAAGCGCGAAACTGATTTAATAGAACAAATAGCAGACCCTGATAATTTGCGGTTAGCATTCTGGAAAGCCCGCAAAGCTAAAGATGGCAAAACAGAAGTTTCTACATATAGAAAGTTTTTAGATAAAAATTTAATAGAACTGCGGCAGGAAATATTAGCAGGTCAAATAAGCCCGATAGTTTATAAATATTTTAAAATATACGATCCAAAAGAACGATTGATTTGTTGCGCTCCTTTCAAACAAAGAGTGCTTCACAATGCTATTATGAACATTTGTCATAATAATTTTGAAAAATATCAGATTTATGACAGTTATGCGTCTCGTATAGGCAAAGGTACTTATTCAGCAATAGATAGAGCTAAAACCTTTCAGAAAAAATTTAAATTGTATTTAAAACTTGATGTAAGAAAGTATTTTGACAGTATAGACCATAATGTATTAAAACAAATGTTAAACAGTAGATTTAAAGATAAAAAACTGTTAGAAATATTTAATCAAATAATAGACAGTTATGAAAGCGAAACAGGGAAGGGTTTGCCGATTGGTAATCTAACCAGCCAGTATTTTGCTAATCATTATTTAGGGTTGGCAGATCATTATATAAAAGAGAAATTACAGGTAGCGGTTTATGTTCGTTATATGGATGATATGGTAATATGGAGCGATACAAAAGATGATTTATTAAGAACAGGAAGAGCATTTAAAAATTTTGTTGAGCAGCGTTTATTATTAATATTAAAACCTTTTTGTTTGAACTATTGTGAAAAAGGCTTGCCCTTCCTAGGATATTCAATTTTTCCTGAAAAAATATTATTAAATCCTAATAGCAAAAAAAGATATAAAAATAAACTTAAAGAATATATAGCAAAATTAGAAAAAGAATTATGGACTGAAACAGAATATCAACAACATATATTGCCGCTGATAGCTTTTACCAAACATTCGGATGCTAAAGCCTTTAGAAGTAAATGTATGGAGTTGATAAAAAACAGGGTAATAGCTGAAGGGGTCTAACCGCGTTTTGCGGGGCGGTAGCTGGAACAACAACGCTACTAACTGCCGCAGTGCTAACCGCAACAACAACAGCCCCGACAACCGTAACAACAACATCGGGTTTCGCGTTGTTTCTCCCAAGCTTAAAAGAATGGATGGATTTCCACTGATAAACAGGCTATTATCCCGTCCCTTAAAAAGGGCGAATATGTTTGTGTAAGCTTAGTTTTAGTAGGTTTAAAGCCGAAAGACCTAAGCTTTTTTATTATCTATGCTGAATTGTAAATGCTTATCTAAAATTTTTTACAAAGAAAAAAAACTAACTGGCCTCTAAGACCTGTCAGGTTTGGAATCAATTAATTATCATATTACGTCAATGAAAAAAAACTAATAATTAAAAAAAAATTATTAATTTTGTATTTTAAAATAGAAAGGAAATTTTTATGAAAAAGCAAGGCATTTATATAGTAATACTAATACTTTTGACAATAACAACAAGGGCTCAGGAATTGAAAATCCGAAGCAATACCGGTGATGTAAATATCAGCAAGGATCCGCCAGTGCCACCGGAATTAAGTATCATTAAAAGCGCATTTCAATTTAAGGATGATGACGGCAATAATGCTATTGATGCTAATGAGGTCAGTGTTATTAAATTGGAAATTGAGAATACGGGCAGGGGCGTAGGCAGGGATTTACTGCTTAAAGTGACCGAAAAAAACGGAATTAAAGGTTTGGAATATACTAAAAGCAAACAATTAGGCAACCTGCAGCCTGGTAAAAAGCTTGCATTTGAGATAAATATATCAGGAACTATGGCAATGACAGAGGGCGACGCTGTTTTTATCATTAAAGTTGACGAAGCTAATGGTA
>JAGODS010000386.1 GCA_017998135.1 Bacteroidales bacterium | reverse complement strand
ACTAAAGACTATTCACGATTATATAGGTTTGTGCAGTCCCTCTTTGCTTCAGAAAGCTATTGCAGGCTATATAGATAATAATGATTTTGGTATTACTTATTCTGCCGGACTACGTCAAAAAATAAATATATCTTTTAAACTTCTTCATACAGCCTTGATTAACAAAGGTTTTAAAATTCGAGGGATAAATGGAGGTTATTTTATCTGGACTGAATTGCCATTTGGATATGACGATTGTTTTAAATTTACGATTGATTTGTATGAGCAGGAAAAAGTAGCCGTGATTCCAGGTATTCATTTTGATAGAAACGCCCGCAAATTTATCCGCTTCAATATTGCCAGACCCGTTGAGGATATAAACACTGCTATTGAAAGGTTAAACAGGTTTTTAGCCTGATTTATCAGCGGCATAACAATATAAGCAATTAAAAAGACAGGTATTGTAATTGCCAATATCTTTGCTGACAATGCAATGACAGTCTTTACGCTGTCCTTTGTCTTTAAGTGTTTTATTATTATTGAAAAATTCCTGCAAAACAGAATCATCTGCAGCTATTGTTTTTATAAGATAATCGTCAATACATTTATTTTGTTCTATTTTAAAAGGTTTTAGGTCTATATTTTCTGCGCAGGTTGCCATCCTGAAGCAGGGATTTATTGAAAGCCATTTATCAGCAAGTTCCTTTAGTTTGGCTGCAAATTCGGTTTTTTGCTTATCAGTAAATTCAAAATCGTTTATTCCCTGACCATACTTGTTTTTTAATCTGATATAAACTTTTTTATATTGTTTGATATCTACAAAACTGATTACAAGTTTATCTGTATGATTAATCAAATTTTCGCCTATTGTATTAATTCTGAAAATTAATTTATCAATGAAAGATTTATCAAACATTATTAGAGGGTCAAATCGCCAGATTACTTTTTCTTTCCCTATTTGACAAGATAGTTTATTAAATATTTCTATTCTTTTTTCGATTGAGGGTAAGCCCGTTTCTAATTTCTCCTCTTCATAATCATTTATTGTATATTGAAAATAATAATTAATTTTTTTATTGTCAAAGTAGTTGAGATGATTAATAATATTTAGAGGGTTTTTGGTCCAGAAAACAATAAATCTTACTTTTTTTAATGAGATATAATAAGTTTTGTTATTGAAAGGATTAAGTCTTTTGATATATCCTTTTTCAAAAGCATTGATTAATGCTGATGAATGAAAAGCAGGAATATCTGTGGCTCTGCTTGCTGATATTATAAGCGGAGCCAGCGCCTCAATTGGTTCTCCCTTTTCATTTGTTATCCTTTCCTTATGCCAAATTTGCATAATTTATTAATAGTGAAATATGAAAAAACTTTGTGGAAAACTTTGTATTACTTTGCGGTAAAAAATATTTTAACTAAACTCTTAATTGTCCTGTTAACTCCGATACATAACTAATATGATGCCTTTTTAAATAATCTTCAATACCTTCAATAATATCAAGTGTAACCAATGGATTAATAAAGTTAGCAGTTCCAACCTGGATTGCGGTAGCGCCTGCAAGCATAAACTCAATAGCATCAGCAGAATTCGTAATACCGCCCATACCTATGAGGGGTATTTTAACTGCATTATAAACTTGCCATAGCATCCGTAAAGCAATAGGTTTTATAGCAGGTCCTGACAAACCGCCTGTTATTGTTGATAAAACTGGTCTTTTAGTTTCTGCATTAATAGCCATACCAAGCAATGTATTAATAAGAGATAGGGCATCTGCACCCTGACTTTCCACTGCTTTAGCTATTTCACTGATATTTGTTACATTGGGAGATAATTTAACTATAAGTGTTTTTTTATAAATCTGTCTGATCGCTTTTGTTACTTGTGTTGCAGAACTGCAATTAACACCAAAAGCCATACCGCCTTCCTTTACATTCGGACAGGAAATATTTAATTCAATTGCAGGTATTTTATCAAGTTCATTAAGTTTTTCTGCAACTGCTATATAGTCCTCAATAGTTGAACCTGATACATTGACTATTATGTTAGTATCATAATCTTTTATTTCAGGATATATATTGCTGATAAAATAATCAATACCTTTGTTTTGTAAGCCGACTGCATTTAACATACCTGAAGGCGTTTCAGCCATTCGCGGGTAAGGATTACCCTCCCTGGGTTTTATAGTAGTTCCTTTGACAACTATACCGCCAAGGTTTCTTAAGTTAAAGAAATCTATGTATTCAGTTCCATAGCCGAAAGTTCCGGATGCTGTAAGCACCGGATTTGAAAATTCTATTCCGTTTATTGATATTTTTAATGTTCCCATTTTAATTGATTTATATTAAACACAGGTCCCTCAGTGCAGACGCATTTGTTACCCTCAACAGTATCTGTTACGCAACAGAGACAGGCGCCATAACCACAAGCCATTGTGTTTTCAAGCGAAACTTCGCAATCTATATTTTTCTGTTTTGCAATCTTTGCAACGGCTTTAAGCATTGGCTCCGGTCCACAAACATAAATTCTGTCATAATCAGGTTTATCTGTTTTAAAAAGACTATGATCCGTAACAAAACCTTTTTCTCCTTCGGAACCGTCGTCGGTGATGGTAAATAAATCAC
>JAGODS010000385.1 GCA_017998135.1 Bacteroidales bacterium | reverse complement strand
ACGCAACATAGGGGTGGCAGAGGTTCTAAAGGTTCGGAAGCCAGGGATGAAGATTTCATAGAACATCTGTATATAGCCTCAATGCATAATTATATGCTTTTCTTTACCGAGAAGGGCAAATGTTTTTGGTTAAGGGTTTTTGAAATACCAGAAGGAACAAAAGTATCAAAAGGACGTCCTTTACAAAATCTTATTAGTATTGAACCAGGTGATAAAATCAGGGCTTATCTCAATGTTAAAGACCTTAAAGACGAAGAATATATAAATAATAACTATATTATTCTTTGTACTCAAAAAGGAATCATAAAAAAGACTACTTTAAAAGCATATTCCAGACCTCGACAGAATGGTATTAATGCTATTACTATCAGGGACAATGACCAATTATTGCAAGCCAGAATGACTAATGGTACCAATGAAGTATTACTTGGTCTTAAATCAGGAAGAGCTATTAGGTTTAATGAAGCTAAAGTTAGACCAATGGGCAGAAATGCTGCAGGTGTCAGGGGGATAAGGATGGCTAATGAGAATGACGAAGTTGTTGGGATGATTTGTGTGGAAAATAATTTATATGAAATTCTCGTTGTATCTGAAAACGGCTATGGCAAACGCTCAAAAATTGACGATTACAGAGTAACAAACAGAGGTGGAAAAGGTGTTAAAACGATTAATATTACTGAAAAAACAGGTTGCCTTATATCAATTGAAAAAGTTTGCGATACGGATGATTTAATGATAATAAACAAATCCGGTATCCTTATAAGATTAAATGTTGCTACGTTAAGAGTTATGGGGAGAGCTACCCAGGGCGTCAGACTTATTAATTTAAGAGATAATGATACTATTGCAGCTATCACAAAAATTACTATTGAAGATCAAAATAAAAGCCAACCTGATATAACGAAAACAAGTGAAGAAACTTTAAATCAAGAAATTAGAGAAGATGAGCCTGATAAAAGCGACCAAATGTTAAAATCTTCAGATATTGATTTAGATAACGAATCTGAAGAAAATATTGAAGATATTGAGGAAATAAATGAGGAAGAGAAAGAGTTGGATAATGATGAAAAAGAAGAAGAAGAACCTGGCAAGGAAATTGATGAATAATAAATAACTTAATAATTATATATATGAAAAGATTAGTTTTAATATTAATTACTGTTTTAATTAGTTTTACTTTAATAAAGGCTCAACCCATTAATGTACAGAGCGCCTACAACTATTTAAATAGAGGCAAATTAGATAAAGCTAAAGATGCTATTGACCAGGCTATCAACGACCCTAAAACTTCAACCTGGGCTAAAACCTGGTTTTATAGGGGTACAATTTATTATAATATATTGTATTCTCAGGATGAGAAGTATAAAAACTTAGCTTCTGACGCCCTGCAGATTTCTTACGATGCCTATCAACAGGCTATTAAATTAGATGAAAAAAAAGAATTTTTTAATGAAATAATTACTAATTTGGTTAAGGGCATTAGTAATGGATTTTTTAACCAGGGGGTTGAGAAATTTAATGATAAAAACTATACTGAAGCTTTAACCAATTTTGAGAAATCTATTACAATAAAAAATATTGCAAATCAGACAGATACACTTGCAATTTATAATGCTGCAATAACAGCAGAGATATTAAACAAGAATGATATAGCGAAAACTTATTTTTTCAGATTGGCAAAAATGAAATATAAACAACCACGAATATATTCATCTCTTATAAATATTTACACTATTGAAAATGATACTACAAGAGCCTTTGATATTATTAAAAGGGCTGTTTCAATATTTTCAGACAACACTAATTTTATTATTCAGGAAATTAATATATATCTAAAATACAACCTGACTGAAAAAGCTGTTAATAGTATAAAAAAAGCACTTTCAAAAGATACAACAAATTTTACATTATATTTTGCCATTGGTAGTAATTATTACAATAAAATCTATGACGATACGCTTAAAACTCTTAATGAGCGACTAAATGCCTTTAAAGAAACTGAAAAAGTCTATCTTAAAGCCATTAAATTTAAACCTGATTATCTTGATGCAATATATAATTTAGGTGCGCTATATAATAATGAAGCAGCAAGACTTTTTTCAATTGCAAATGCAACTACAGACCAAAAGAAATATGATGAATTCAAAGCCCAAGCTGACCTTTATTTGCAAAAAGCTTTACCTCATCTTGAAAAAGCACATCAACTGCAACCTGATGATAAATCTATAATAAATTCTCTTAAGAAAATTTATGCAAGAACTAATCAATCTGATAAAATTAAAGCTCTTGAAAAATAATTTTTTCTTTTCTAAAATTTTTTGGGCTATTAATTTATATTTAAAAGTGATTAATAATATAATTAAAGTTGAATATTGAATACCAAAAAACCCCGAATGAGGTGACAGGATGTTAGAGGAGATGACTAAATATTTAGCAACTTAGCTTAAATTATAAAAACTAATAAAATCAAAAGGCTATTTAACATAATATCAATTATAAGATAAATAAAAATATTTAATAATAAAAGTAAACAAAATAAAATAAATTTCGTATAATATGCGAATTATATCATAAAAGAACGAATGAAACAGGCTTCTTTATATAC
>JAGODS010000054.1 GCA_017998135.1 Bacteroidales bacterium | reverse complement strand
GTCTTCAATGGGTGGAAGAGGACCCCAACATAGACGGCTACCCTGTATATTATGTCGAGACTACGAAGGAGGGGGCGCCGGCTGCCAGAGAGTTTTACGACCGGCTCGGTAGAGCGGTCAAGACCGAAACCGCTGTTCTGGATATCGGCGGTTCTGCCAAAACAGTTTATTCCTCCAATGAATATGACGACAAAGGCAGACTAACTAAAACTATTAGTTCTGGTCCTGTTGCAGGTCTTACTGCAAGTACCGAATACACTTACGACTGGGCGGGCAGAACTATATCCAAAACCTCTACTCTCGGCAATGCAGTTACTACCCTTTCTTATACTTACTCTGACAGAGCTGTTGAAACTTTTAATATCACTAAAGGACAAAGCATTAAAAAGACTTTTGATGCCGCCGGTAATGTTATCCTTGTTGAAGAAAATCTTAACAGCGGTAATGACAAGGAAAAAGGCAGGATCGAATATAAATATAACAGTAATGGCAAGCCCTGCGAAATAAAAACCAATAACGAAAAACCTATTTCTATCTCTTACGATAAATTCGGTAATCAGATAGGTCTTAACGACCCTAATGCCGGCGTTATGTCTTATAAATATAATGCTTTCGGCGAACTTACCGAACAAACCGATGCCAAAAATACTTTTAAAATGGAATACGACGCTCTCGGCAGATTGGTCAAAAAGACTAATCAGACCGATAATAATTATACTTCTTATATTTACGACAAAGACCCGGCTAATGAAAGCAGTAAATGCAAAGGTCTCCCCGTCAGGGCTTATGAATCTAAAACAGACTTTTATAAAAATTATATTTACGACAATAAAAGCAGGCTCATTAAAGAAACAGAAAATTTAGGCGAAGGACAACAGTTCTCTTCCGAATATTCTTATAATGATGAATATAACAGGTTGCTTAATGTTACTTATCCTTCAGGTATTAAAACAGAGAATTATTATTCAGACTTAGGTTATCTGAAAGAGATTAAAAGAGTGGATAATGGCTTTCAGCAAACTATCTGGAAAGCCGAAGCGAGTAATAATTCCGAAATCACCGGCTATTCCCTCGGTCCCAACGGTCTTCTGCAGGTTAATAAAACACTTGACGACGACTTCGGCTTTAGTTATACTACAAATGCAACTTATAATAATAACTCTATACAGAAATTTTCCTATATCTTTGAGCCCTCAACCGGCAACCTTATGCAGCGAAAAAGATACAGCGGGGCTTATCAATACCAAAAAGAACTCTTCGAATATGATAAATTGGACAGGCTAAAAAATATTACTTATAATAATAGTATGGGAGTTACTAATGAATATTCTATGGACTACGAGCTTAACGGCAATATCAAGAATAAATATGATGTCAGCGCTAAGGATTATGTTTATAGTAAGAAGCAGCCGAATGCGCTGGAGTTTATCCTGGAAAGCAAAGGGGAAATAAGTTCTATGAAACAGGATATTACTTATAATGCTTATAATCTGATTGAGACTATTAAGGAGAAAGAAAAGAATAAAGATAATATTACCAATGAGATGAAGTTTTATTATGGGGCGGATGAGATGAGGAAAAAGGTAGAGACATATAAAAAGACCGGTGAGAATGAGCTTGAATTGCAGAGCCTAAAGTATTATTCAGGGGCTTATGAAAAGGAAATAAAGGGGGCAACGACAACGGAATGGACTTATATTTATGGTGCAACGGGCTTGGCAGCAGTTTACAGGCAGGTTAATGGCACAGGCGCTATGTATTATGCCCTGACCGACCATTTGGGTTCTATTACTGGCTTAGTTAATGAGAATGGTGAATTAGCAGAAGAATACAGCTATGACGCCTGGGGACGCAGACGCAAGCCCGATATATGGACTGATTATACTGTTACAGAGCCAACGCTTATTTCAAGGGGTTACACAGGACACGAGCATCTTGATATGTTTGCACTAATCAATATGAACGGCAGACTTTATGACCCGCTGCTTGGCAGAATGCTCTCCCCCGATAACTTCGTCCAGTCGCCAATGTTCTCCCAAAGCTATAACAGGTTTGCCTACTGTGTAAACAACCCGCTGAAATATACCGACCCGAGCGGAGAAAATATTAATCCATACAGCATTTTTTTTCCTACTTTTCCGGATTGGTTAATTGTAATCTTTAATGGATATTTTCCAATTAAAGATGTTACTATTATAGCTAATAAAATTTGGACAATACCAATTATTCCAGCAAAAGATAATCCTATTATACCTATTCCTAGAGGAGGAGGCGGTGGTGGGGCTGGAACTGGAACTGGTGATGGAGACGGTATAACTCCAAATCCCAATAACGATAAACCCCCCAAAGATAACGAAAGACCAGATAAAGATGGAAAACTCACATTTTTAGAAGCACTTAATTGGTATAATAAAGGAAAGGGTATATCACTATTTGTTGATATTAAATCAATAGATTTAGGTAAGGTAACTATTTCTGATTTTAAAAATGTACCAGTTGGAGCAGATATTGAAATTGATATTGGTTTAAGAGGTAAGTACTTTACTAATATAAATGATGCTTTAGTTTATGGTGTTATATCGTTACAGTATTTAGGAAATAATACTGTTCAAATTAAAAATTATCGTGATGTTTGGGATCTAGAATATGAAAAATCATGGAAAGATAATTTTTTAAGAAATATTGAAGTATCTTTAGGACTTTTAATTACTAATAAAGGGACCCCTTATAATATATATATATATGGACAAACTAAAATTAAATAACAAAATTTCATTTATTATATTTATAGTTATAATAATTATAAACATTATTTATAATATTTATAATCCTTCTTTTAAAAAAATGTGTGATATTGCATATTATAAATATGTTAAATATGCACATTTCAATTTATACAATATTACTGATTTTAAAGGGCCTTTATTAGATTTGAATAATAAAAATTATTATATCTTTACATGGGAAAAGGTATCAAATAAGGATACATTAAATGTGAAAATTTTTTTTAGCAAAAAATGGAATTTCTATCAATTTACTTCTGGATACGATTCCAATATAAAAAAGAGTATTTTTAAAAATAAAAAATAAATTAAATGAGGCAGGATATTACTTATAATGCTTATAACCTGGTTGAGACTATTAAGGAGAAAGAAAAGAATAAAGATAATATTACCAATGAGATGAAGTTTTATTATGGACCTGATGAGATGAGGAAAATGGTAGAGACATATAAACAGACTGGCGAGAATGAGCTTGAATTGCAGAGCATAAATTATTATTCAGGGGCTTATGAAAAGGAGGTTTCAGGTTCAACGACAACGGAATGGACTTATATTTACGGGGCAACGGGCTTGGCAGCAGTTTACAGGCAGGTTAATGGCGCAGGCGCTATGTATTACGCCCTGACCGACCATCTCGGCTCAATTACTGGCTTAGTCAACGAGAATGGTGAATTAGCCGAAGAATATAGTTACGATGCCTGGGGACGCAGGCGTAAACCTGACAAATGGACGGATTATACTGTTATAGAGCCAACGCTTATTTCAAGGGGTTACACAGGGCACGAGCATTTAGATATGTTCGGACTAATCAATATGAACGGCAGGCTTTACGACCCGCTGCTTGGGCGTATGCTTAGCCCCGACAACTTCGTCCAGTCGCCAATGTTCTCCCAAAGTTATAACAGGTTTGCTTACTGTGTGAACAACCCCCTGAAATATATTGACCCGAGCGGAGAGAATTATAGCGGTGGCAATCCTTGGACTTGGTTTATAAATTTAATAAGAGATTTATTTACAAGTTCAGAATATCGTAATAGAAATAATTATATTATGCTAAATACATATTTGCCTGTTGTGTCTGATGATTCCTCTGAAGAGGAAAATAATAATGACGATGTTATTAATATTAGTATAGTTGAAAATTATTTGGAAGATTGCGATGATGATTTAAACACTTCTTCACCTATAACTGCTAATGCGGGAAGTGGTGGTGGAGGTAGTGGGGATAATCTTAAAGACAAAACAAGAAATATTTATACAAATTATATAACAAGGAAAAGACTTTTTGGTGGTAGTGTTATAATAAAAACAATAAATAAGAATATGCCTATTATAAATCAAAAACACGCTGCAGATTGTTTACCAGCTTGTGGTAGTTCTATTGATATATCTCGAGGAGGTAATTTATTAGTAGATGAACTCAGATTATGGCATGGAGGCGATCCTGAAACAAAATATATTCTTAATGAACAGTTCTGGCAAGATTATACAGATTATAGAGGCTATAATTTTGCTAACGTATCTAAACCATTTACTTTAGGATCTATTTTTGATCAATTATATAACGAAGGAGCTGATATAGCTATAAGCGTAAATTCAGAAAAACATTCAGTTGTATTAAATTCAATGACTCAAAAAATAATAATTCGCAAAAAAAGACAACCGAAATATAAATATTATGGGATAACAGTTATGGATTCTAAAGTTAATCATTATTTAAAAGTAGATGCATTATATCTTGAATATGCACGTAGTCTTTTTTATATATGGTAAAAAATTTATTAAAAATAATCAGGTTTTTATATACTAATAATATATTTATGAAAACTAATATCATTATACTTCTAATATTTATCAACATTAGCTTATTTTCTTATAGTCAATGTTTTCAATATATTGAAAAAACAAAGAAAATTGAAAAAGATATAATTAAATTAGATAAGAGGATAAGAAAGCTGTTAAAGGATAGATATCAAATGTTAGGCTATAAAGAATATAATCAACAATTAAAAATGATATATGTTTATAATTTTAAATATGGTGATAAAAATTTTTTAGAAAAAAAAGATTTACAGGATACAGCTTTTCTTTACAAACTTAAACCGGTTTATAGTATAAAAGTTTATATTATTAAACATTTGTTACATTTTGTTTATAAGAGATTTTTAAGTAGTTTAGTATATATATGTGATAGCTCAGGTAAATTAATTGCTATGTCTGATGGTTATTTTATATATGATGTATTTGGTTTAAGAGAACATGTTTATTCCAATGATAAGAAAATAGTAGAAGCAATTTATAAATACAAAATACATTGTATTTTTAATATAGAAGTAACTCATTATGGACGTATATATTATGGAATAAAAGAAAATAATGAAATAATAGTTTTTGTTAGTAATAGCAAAGGTTTTTACATATATTCTATGAAAGAATTTCTTGAATGCTGCTGGTCAGATTATCAAGTAAAAAGTAAAAAATATAATGAATGAGTATAATAAATTATTTTTTTAAGTCTTTTGCGGCGCAGGGGGCGCCGGCTACCAGGGAGTATTACGACCGACTCGACAGAGCGGTCAAGACCGAAACCGCTGTTCTGGATATCGGCGGCTCTGCTAAAACAGTTTATTCCTCCAATGAATATGACGATAAAGGCAGACTAACTAAAACTATTAGTTCTGGTCCTGTTGCAGGTCTTACTGCAAGTACCGAATACACTTACGACTGGGCGGGCAGAACTATAACAAAAACCTCTACTCTCGGCAATGCAGTTACTACCCTTTCTTATACTTACTCTGACAGAGCTGTTGAAACTTCTAATATCGCTAAAGGACAAAGCGTTAAGAAAACTTTTGATGCCGCCGGTAATGTTATCCTTGTTGAAGAAAATCTTAACAGTGGTGATGACAAGGAAAAAGGCAGGATCGAATATAAATATAACAGTAATGGCAAGCCCTGCGAAATAAAAACCAATAACGAGAAACCTATTTCTATCTCTTACGATAAATTCGGTAACCAGATAGGGCTTAACGACCCTAATGCAGGCGTTATGTCTTATAAATATAATGCCTTCGGCGAACTTATAGAACAAACCGATGCCAAAAATACTTTTAAGATGGAATACGACGCTATCGGCAGATTGGTCAAAAAGACTAATCAGATAGATAATAATTTTACTTCTTATATTTACGACAAAGACCCGGCTAATGAAGACAGCAAATGCAAAGGTCTTCCCGTCAGGGCTTATGAATCTAAAACAGCTTTTTACCAATCTTATATTTACGACAGCAAGAGCAGACTAATTAAAGAAACCGATAATATAGACGATCAGCAGCTCTCTACCGAATATTCTTATAATGATGAATATAACAGGCTGCTTAATGTTACTTATCCCTCCGGGCTCAAAACCCAAAACTCTTATTCAGACTTAGGCTATCTGAATGAAATTAAAAGAGTGGATAACGGGTTCTCTCAAACTATCTGGAAAGCCGAAGCAAGCAATAACTCCGAAATCACAGGCTATTCAATCGGTCCCAACGGCCTTCTGCAGGTTAATAAAACTCTTGACGACGACTTCGGCTTTAGTTATACTACTAATGCAACTTATAATAATAACTCTATTCAGAAATTTTCTTATATCTTTGAGCCCTCAACCGGCAACCTTATGGAACGTAAAAGATACAGCGGAGCTAGCTCCTTGCAAACCGAAACCTTTACTTATGATAAATTAGACAGGCTTTTATCTATCGCCTACCAGAAGGATAATAATCAACAACAACTTTTTAATATGGATTACCAGTTAAACGGCAATATTAAGAAGAAATATGATGTCAGCGAGAAGGATTATGTTTATAGTAAGAAAGTGCCGAATGCGCTTGAGTTTATATTGGAAAGCAAAGGGGATATCAGTTCTATGAGGCAGGATGTTACTTATAATGCGTATAACCTGATTGAGACTATTAAGGAGGGGACTATGTCGGCAGAGTTTTATTATGGGGCGGATGAGCTGAGGAAGATGATGGAAATGAAGACAGGCGAGGTAACAGATAGTACCAAATATTATTCGGGTAATTACGAGAAGACAGTAACGGCAGGCGGGGCTACAAGAGAAGTAACTTATATACCCAGTCCGAACGGATTAATAGCAGCTTTTATCAAAGATAGCAGAGACAATCAGCAGCCCGCAGGTAGGATGTTTTATCTGTTAAAAGATCATCTCGGCTCTATTACAGGTTTGGTAAATGAAAGCGGGGCTTTGGTGCAGGAGTTTAGCTACGATGCCTGGGGACGCAGGCGAAAGCCTGATATATGGACTGATTATACTGTTACAGAGCCAACACTTATTTCACGCGGCTACACAGGGCACGAGCATCTTGATATCTTCGGCTTGATTAATATGAATGGACGCCTTTACGACCCTCTGCTCGGCAGAATGCTTTCACCTGACAACTTCGTCCAGTCGCCAATGTTTTCCCAAAGCTATAACAGGTTTGCCTACTGTGTAAACAACCCTCTGAAATACACCGACCCGAGCGGAGAGAATATAAATCCATACAGCATTTTTTTTCCTACTTTTCCGGATTGGTTAATTGTAATCTTTAATGGATATTTTCCAATTAATGAAGTTACTATTACAGCTAATAAAATATGGACAATACCAATTATAACAACAAAAGATAATCCTGTTATACCTATTCCTGGAGGAGGTGGAGGTGGTGGTACTGGTGATGGTGGTGGTTTAACACCAAACCCAACTAATGATAAACCCCCGAAAGAAGATAAAAAAGATATACCTTGGCCTATTCAAGAACGAATTACATCTTATCTTAGACAACATGTGTCTGAATTAGAAGGAAAAGGAACACCAAATACCCCCTTTTTTAATAACTTAAATCAGTTTACTTATGACTATACTCATACTATTGCTTCATTGTTACCTATTACAGCATCTATCTATATATCTTCATCAATAGTAACAGGAAAGAATATTTACACTAACGAAGAGCTAAGTAATGGAGATTATGCTGTATTAGTTGTTGATGCGATTATGTTTGGCTGTCCATGGAAATTAAGTCTTTCATGGGAAGTTATGAAATTATTAAAAGTTGCTGACCCAAATAAATATCATAAACAATATGAACAATAACTTAAAAATGACTTTAAAATATAATTTGATAAAAATAAGCGTTTTAAAAACATTATTAAAACCTTTAATATTAGCAATAGCTGTTTTGCCTTTATTTTTTGATTATGACTATATTTTTATACTTTTTAATGAAAATATTCATCTTAAAGGTGTTTGGATTATTTTTTTTATTTTACTATTTTTATTTCAAAATCTTTTAATAAAAAGATATACAATAATTGGTGGTATTGAAATTACAAATGAAAATATTACAATTAAAAAAGAGGACGGGACAGAATTATTTTTTAATAATTCAGATAACTTAAAAATATATTTAAATTATAACGGATATAGGGGTGAAGATAGATATGGTAAAATTTTTTCTATAAGTGAAGGTATTGGAAACATAGAAATTAGTGTGAATGAAAGAAAATTTAAATTTAATTTTGAAGTAAAAACGGATTCATATATAATTTTATCAAAAATACTTAAACATTATGAAAATTTAGGTTGTGTTATTGATATAAGAGATAATTAATATATAAGCTTATGAACAAATTTGAAAAAACTTATTATGGAATCTACATTTTAGGATTATTATTAGAAATATTTAATAGATCTGGTGGAAAATATTTAGTCTTTATTAGTTTAGTTTTATTAATTGTTTATTATTCAATTTTTACCTTTTATATAATTAATAATATTCCAATAAATAAAATGTTTAAAAAAAATAGCTATAAAATATTTAATATATTTAGAGTTGCTTTTTCAATATTTTGTCAAATTACTTTTCATTTATATTTATTAGGTTTATATTTAATTATTTATGAAAAGCCTTTTAGATATGTTATTTTTATTAATGGAGCATTCTTTCTTTTTATATGTTTAATTATTAGTGTAATTAATTATTTTAAGACTTATATTGATTTTTATAAATTTTTATTGATGAGAATAATAACCTTTATAATGTTCTTTTTTCTTTATCTGATAACTTTAGTTGATTAAAAAATATTAAAAAAATTATGTTGAGACAAATTAATAATATAAACGATAGTACTAAGTTTTATTCTGGTTATTATGAAAAGACTGTAGTAACGGCAGGTGGGGCTACAAGAGAAATTACTTGTTTTTCTATATTAAAGAGCTGGTCTGTGAATATTGAATTTTACTCAGTGCAGCTCTGTGACTGCTCGGTGCAGCTCTGTGAAAACAATAATTACACTGAGTTTAGCAGAGATAGCACAGAGTTACTCAGAGATTTCACGATGTATTCAGGCAATATAGTAGGAACTTTTATCAAAGACAGCAGAGATAACCAGCAGCCCGCAGGTAGGATGTTTTATCTGTTAAAAGATCATCTCGGCTCTATTACAGGATTGGTGAATGAAAGCGGGCAGTTAGCAGAAGAATATAGCTACGACGCCTGGGGTAGAAGACGCAAGCCTAACAACTGGTCTGATTATACTGTTATTGAGTTAACGCTAAGCGATGGATAGAGGGGAAGTTGAAAATTATAAATTATGAATTATGAATTATAAATAATGAATGAGTTTTTTAACCACTGAGGCACGAAGAACACTAAGAAACACGGAGAATTATAAATTATGAATTATGAATGAGTTTATTTAACCACAGAGGCACGAAGAACACTAAGAAACACGGAGAATTATGAATGATAAATTATATTAAAGATTAATTAAATATATTGAATTATGAGAAAGTATTTTTTAATAATAGTTATGTTGCTTGGGGCGGGGTTTGCCGTTCTGGCACAGAGTGTTAAAAATTTCCGGTACTCTTACGATGATAATGGTAATAGGGTAAAAAGGGAATGTATTTCAAATTTTATAACAGGGAAGATAAGTTATCTGAATGCTGCTGCCTCGCCGCTGCCATACATCAAAATAGAGTATGACAACGGGGAAGAGGAAAAACCTTATATTGTTTCGGACGAACAGGGAGAATATTCCTTAGGC
Source organism: Bacteroidales bacterium (assembly GCA_017998135.1). Taxonomy (GTDB): domain Bacteria; phylum Bacteroidota; class Bacteroidia; order Bacteroidales; family JAGODS01; genus JAGODS01. Next base: position 1,835 of record JAGODS010000054.1, on the reverse strand, counting down.
TTTGAAAAGAAAGAGGATTATACAAATTTATTATTTACTTCTAATGTAAAATATGGAGGTATTACTCCTATAGATGCTTTATGCATTAATAAAAATTTTCTCGGTTTATACCCTATAACTGATGCTTTAAAAAGGATGGTTGCTGATGTAGATACAAATGGGGCAATAGATCCTTTAGATGCTTTTATGATAAACGCAAGGTATCTAAAATTATTAAGTTCTTTTAAAGTTTCTGACTGGTGTTATTCATACACCAAAGATGGTGTTGTTCATACGTTCAGGGATAAGTTAGAAAATATAGGTTCGTTAGCAGCCAGCGAGAATTTAGATTTTAAGGTTCTTTGCACAGGCGATGTTAATGGTTCTTATGAGCCACCTTTTATTTATTCAGAATCTAAAAAAACTACGATGTCAGGGAGTAGGAGTTCGGAACTTGCGAAAAACAGTTTAATAATAAACAATAAAAATATGACTTTATATTCAGAGAATAATGAGTATCTAATAGAATTGGATTCAATAAAGGCGCAGCCCGGCACTGAAGTTGTATTTCATCTAAAAGTCAGCGGTTTTGAAAATATAGGCGCTTTAGGTTTAAGAATACAATACGATACTACAGTCTTAGGATATAAAGGAATAGAAACCATACACAGCGATATAAGCACTATGCTGTCAAATAATATATCAGATAGTCTAAACATAGCGTGGTCTTGCGCTTCAGATCCTGCCTATCCGGGGGATACTGTATTGTTTGATATAAGGTTTGATTATTACGGAGGCGAATCCGGGCTGGTATTTATGCCGGCTTCAATAGTAGCTGACAATGCTTTTAACGAATTGGAAATTATTTATACTAATGGTTATATCAGCGAAGGCACGCCGCCGGAGCTAAGTCTGCAACCAGCGGATACAACGGCCTGCGCAGGTGTAGCAGCGAGCTTTAGGGTAAGCGCTACAGGCGACGACCCCTTGTCTTATCAATGGTATAAAATAGTTGATGGTCAACAGTCAGCAGTAGAAGGGGCTATTGATTCAACATTCGCTATTCAAAATTCAGCATTGACAGATGCAGGCGATTATTATTGCATAGTAAGCAATAGTTTAGGCAGCGATACCAGCCGCGCAGCAAATTTGACAATATTAACTTCGCCATTCATAACCCTTCAGCCCGTAAGCGATACTATCTGCGAGGGGAGCGAAGTGAGCTTCAGCGTGTCGGCTTCAGGGGCGCAGCCTTTGAGCTTCCAGTGGTATAAAGATGATTATCTGCTTGACGGTGCGACAGATTCAACATTAAGCATTGAGAATACAGCTTTAGCAGATGAAGGGTATTACAGTTGCAAAATAATGAATACTTGCGGATATGGGTACAGCGATACATCGTATTTAAAAGTTAAAAGTCCTGCAAATGTTTTAAGCGCTTTGGCGGATGATAATATATGTACAGGAGCCTTTTATACTTATGAAGCGGAGGCAGAAGGGACAGAACCTATATATTACCGGTGGTTTTTAAATGATAAACTTTTAAACGGAGCTACTAACGATAGCTATACTATTAAAGATGCAGGTTTTGATAACATAGGCGAGTATTTTTATATTGCATCAAACGACTGCGGCTCGGATACAAGCGTAGTTAGCAGGTTGGAAATAACCAATCCCGGTAGTTATGTGGACTGGGAGACTTATATTGACGCAGCGGCAGTAGTAGATAGTACTGCTGTAATAGGAATAGGCAGCTATATAAATCAAGATGCAAATATAGGGGCTAATGTCAGAACAGGAGAGTCTGTTTATATTGGAACAGGTTGTATTATTGAAGAAGATGTTATACTTGGTAA
>JAGODS010000384.1 GCA_017998135.1 Bacteroidales bacterium | reverse complement strand
CATTTTTAATGGTCTTAATAAGCTTATTATAGGAATAGAGATCGCGGGAATAATTCATAACTTCCCGTTTAAAATCAGGATGCTCTTTTAATGCCTGTTCATATTTGGCTTTATCAAATTTGCCGTTAGTTTGAAAATCCTTAATTTGTTTAATTTCTGCGGGCACATTTTTCTTGATTTCTGCTTCCAGTTCAGCATCTGTAACCTTAATTTTGCCGGCTTTTATTGCCTGGTCATACACATATATTCCGACAAGTTCTTCCCAGTATTGATTATTCAATCTAATGCTATCCTGTTTAGTTAACACTTTACCTTTACTATAATATTGCAGATATGCTTTAAATCCGTCATTAAATTTTTTGTACTTGTATTCCCGGTCTCCAATTTTACCAACTAAAGCATTGGGATCGGGCTGGGCAGATATTAAGGACATTATCCACAATAAACATATTGCCAAAAGGGTTGGGACTTTATATTTCATTTCTTTCTCCTCAAAATTAAGAAGCGCAATTGCCTCTATAAAACTATTCTTTTTAAACAATGCTTTTACTGCAAGAAAAATATTAAACCGACATCCGGGATAACAACATCTTGTCTTTATCGGTTAGCATTTTCAGGAAATATAAGAACAATCTATATAAGTCCGGAGTCGTCACTACTGAAATAAATTTCACCTTTCTCCCTAATTTAATTGGCAGGGAGGGCTAATAAGGACTATTTTATTCATATTTAAATAATTATAGCCCTCAGGAGTAATATTTCACCTGTAAGAATATCGTTGCAAATTAAAATATGAAGGCGCAAATGACTTTTTACTTTTATTGTGGTTAACGGGGAGCTCAACCTTCCAATTTAATCCTCTAATAACCAGGTAACACTTCCGTAACAACCCCGTAACGAAGTTACGGAAGTGTTACGGAAGTGTTACGGGGTCGTTACTTGATCTACTATATAATAAGCAGATACACATCTTGAACCAATAAGGGCAAAATATAGGGCTAATCATATAATATGATAATGAGTTAAAGGTATACAGAGATTCCCTACCTGATTTATTCACAAATAAATTTCAGCCGGTTTATGTAACGGATAGCCAATATTGAAACAATGCAAGCAGCGAGCTTGATTTTATTCCCCGTCAAATATTATTATGGCTAAGTTGAAAAAATGCATTATAATATAGGAATGAGGTAACAGCTTATGCCGTGTGAATTTTGTAATCTTGACTGCTCAGTTTATCTGGCAGAAAATGAACATTTCTTTGCAATTTGGGATAAATATCCTGTTAGCAAAGGTCATACTTTGATTATTTCCAAGCGTCATACACCGGATTATTTTACTTTAAGTCCGGAAGAATTGGTTTCTTTACACGCAATAACGCTTTCTGTGAAAAAGGTGTTGGAAGAAAAATATGAGCCGCGTGGTTACAATTTAGCTATGAATTGCGGTTCTGTGGCAGGACAAAGTATTCCCCATTTTCATCTGCATATCATTCCCCGTTTCGGAAAAGAAAATAAAGGTATTTTTCCGCGGAGACGAGAATCCGTTTTTTAGGAGGATAAAATGAAGTATTTTACTGTTTTTTTAACATTATTGATTGCATTTGGTCTTTTTGCTGCTGATTTTAGTGAAAATTCAGGAACAGCTATTTTTAAGCTGAAACCGGAATATCGTTCTGCCTTGCAAAAGTCCTATAATCGCACAGGAATTGCGTCTATAGATGAAAAACTGCAAAAATTGCAGGTCTCTTCTATAAACTCTAAATTCCTTATATCACCGCAAAAAAGAGAAGAATGTGAGCTTTCTCTTATCTTTGAAGTGCAAAGTTCCTATCCCCCGCAGGCAGTTGTAAATCTGCTATCTTCAGACCCTTATGTGCAATATGCGGAAGTTATTTATCCCGATAAAGCTTTTGCCGTTCCCAATGATGAACACTATGCTGAATCACTCTATTTTGCATCTTTGGAAGCAGAAGCTGCCTGGGATATTCATCAAGGTGAAAATGGAACTTCTCCTGTAATAATTGCTATTGTAGATACCGGCTGTAAATGGACTCATCCTGATTTGGCAGAAAATATTTGGCACAATTTGGGTGAAGATGCCAACCACAACGGTTACACAATTTATTATAACGGAAGCACTTGGGTTATGGATTCAGGTGACTTGAATGGAATTGATGATGACGGAAATGGAAAGATTGATGATCTTATTGGTTGGGATTTTATGCTCACCAGTAGTGGAGGCGAATCCAATAATCCTTATGAAAGTAGTGGTCATGGCACAACCGTTTCCGGGATTGCTTCTGCCCGAACAAACAATACAATCGGGGTCAGTTCCCTTGCCTGGAATTTAACTTTGATGCCTGTTTCCTGTAGTTATCAGGGTTCAAGTTCCATTTATTATGGCTATAACGGTATTATTTATGCTGCTGAAAATGGAGCTGATATCATTAATTGCAGTTGGGGTGGCACTACTTATTCGCAAGCATACCAGGAAGTTATCAATTATGCTTATTCTCTGGGTTCGGTGATAGTTGCAGCTGCCGGTAACAGTAATAATACTATTCCTGTTTATCCTGCTGCCTATAAAAATGTTTTGGCAGTAGCAGCTTTACAAAATAACGG
>JAGODS010000383.1 GCA_017998135.1 Bacteroidales bacterium | reverse complement strand
CTAATAAATAACAGAACAAAACTATTACAAATTAGTCATCAGGCTACTAAAGAAAGTAATGCAATTTATATTAATATTATCAAACTTACCAGACTTAATAATAAAGAGCAAATTATAAAAATTATTTCAAATTTAGATAGTATATCCAATATAAATGATAAATATTTTTACGAATTAAAAGAAACTGACAAAGCTACATCTGACGAATTAAATAAAGTTATCTTTGCCAGAAATCAATATAAAAATTTTAAAACAGAATTTATTACAAAATTAATTAATTCAAACAACACTTACAAACTTATTGCTTTAGATACCGTTTTAGACAGAAGTTTTTATAATTATCAGCAGCATCTTGAAAATTATGTTAAAGCTAATAGAATTGAGACCACAGACATTAGCAAAGATATCAATAAAAATTCTAATATTATTACTACTTTATTAATTCTTATTGCAATTTTACCTGTTGTTATTATTTTATTATTTCTTATTATTATCCTGTTATATTATTTTTCTTACTGGGACGATTATGTAAAAAGGACTATGGAGTAAATAAAAGGGACTTCTAAAAACTAATAAAAATTTAACCTCACCTCTACCCTCTCCTAAAATTAGGAGAGGGAAAACGGAGTTTTTAGAGATACCCATTAGTAATTTTTTTGCAGCCAATTAAAAAAAAATATGTAAGTTTGTGCCTTTATTTATGATAAATAATCTATGAAAATTTTTTATAAAACATTAATAATTATTATATTATTATCTAAATCTTTTTTGAGCTATTCGGGAGATATAGTTATTAATGAATTTATGTCATCAAATACAACAAGTTTAAAAGATGAAGACGGTGATTATTCCGACTGGATAGAACTTTATAATAAATCTGACAAGCCTATTAACCTAAAAGACTATTCAATAAGTGATAACATTAAAGAGGCTCGTAAATGGCTGTTTCCGGAAATAACAATAGCACCACGAGGCTTTCTTATAATATTCGCCTCAGATAAAGACAGAAAAAACGGCAGTTTTCTTCATTGCAACTTTAAGCTTTCATCAGCAGGCGAAGCATTAGTTTTAACAGATGCTTCAAACAATATATCAGACCAGATTAATCCCGTCAAACTATCAAGCGATATCTCTTATGGAAAAATGCCTGATGGTGGTACTGATATGATGGAATTTTTCTATCCTACCCCTGGTGTAAGTAATAATAATAGCTCAAGTTCAAATATAAGCTTTTCGCATAATAGTGGTTATTATGATAAATCTTTTGTTTTTATAATTACTTCTAAAGATACTGTTTATTATACATTAAATGGCTCTGAACCCAACAAATCATCTCTTTTATATTATAAACCCATCTTAATAGACAATATAAGCAGCAAGCCAAATTCCCTTTCTACTATACAAACAGGTTATAATGAATATATTGCTCCTGAACAATTAGTATTTAAAGCAACAGTAATAAGAGCAAGGGCTTACAAAAATGGTCAGCCTTCCTCAAGTATATTTACTAAAACCTTTTTAATAGATAACAACATTAAAAATTTATTTGCCAACCAGATTATATCACTCGTAACCGATTCATTAAACTTTTTTGGCAGTGATACAGGAATTTATGTGCCAGGCAAACTATTTAATCCTAACTCACCCAAAGGCTCAGGTAATTACCTTATGACAGGTCCCGAATGGGAAAGACCTCTTCATATTGAGTTTTTTGATAAAGATGGTGTTTCTATCCTTAGCCAAAATGCAGGTACAAGAATTCACGGTGCGAGTGTTCGGAAATTTCATCAAAAAAGTTTGCGCTTATATGCAAGAGAAGAATATGGAAATAAATATTTCAATTACAAATTGTTTCCTCAGGGAGAAGAAAACCAATATAAACGCCTGATTGTCCGTTCTGCAATGTGCGACTGGAGCAAAACAATATTTAAAGATATGATGGGACAAAACTTAGTTAAGGATTTAAATATAGACATACAAAACAGCTATCCTGTCAATGTATTAATTAACGGCGAATACTGGGGACTACATATTCTTGCCGAAAGGATAGATAAATATTATTTATCGTCAAGGTATAGAATAGACCCTGACAGTTTAGACTTATTGGAAAATGGCAGTGCTAATATAGTAGAAGGAACAAATAAAGATTACCTCGGAATGATAACTTATCTAAAAAACAATGATATTTCTAAAACAAGCAATTATAATCATATCAAAAGTCTTATGGATATAGATAATTATATAGATTATCAAATCACAGAAATATATCTGAATAATTACGACTGGCCAGAAAACAATGTTAAATTCTGGAAAACGCATAAAACAGGAAGTAAATGGCGCTGGATACTCTATGATTTGGATTATGCTTTTGGACAATACGGTGTAGATTATAATATGATCGAGCACTCAACTAAAGAAGGTGTTACGGGCTGGCCAAACTCAGATGAAAGCACCTTTTTATTTAGAACTTTATTAAAAAACGAAGATTTTAAAAATCAATTTATTGGGCGTTTTGATGTTTTAATGAACAGCGTTTTTTCTGCTTCAAATATCGTTAGTTTAATTAACAAATACAAAACTATGATAGAGCCTGATGTACCAGCTCAAATTAACAGGTGGCATTATCC
>JAGODS010000053.1 GCA_017998135.1 Bacteroidales bacterium | reverse complement strand
ATACATTCCTGATTTTAAATCATTTATCTCTGTATTATTGGTATTAAAGCCTATTTCTTTTGATTGCAATAATTTGCCACTGATTTCAAATAAATCAATAGAAACTTTATCCTTAATATCAGGTAATTGTATATGCAGATTACCGTTTGAAGAATACATAATTAATTCTTTAAGCAAATCAGCAGGATTAATAGCAGTTATAGCGCCTTCGCCCGCTGCTATATTTTCATTCGGTGAAAGATTTAGAGCAAAATCTTTTACTGTAAAATTTTTAATATCTTTGTCCACATCAAGCCTAATCCAGCCATAGTGTCTTTTACCATCAATAGTAATAGACAGCCCTAAATATTTATCTTTTACGCCTGTCCATTTACCTCTCTTCTGAATATCACCATAAGTTGATGAATAAGCAGCAAGCTCGTCGCCATCATTATCCCAGTTACCATTTTGTCCAATAGCTGAATTAAAATTCATAACTGCAGGATACATATCATCAGTAAATAAAATGCGGTTTGCAGTATCTTTAGGTTCAATAGTTATCTGCCTTGAAAACCCGGAACCTTGATAAGAATAAGACATATGAATTAATTTAAAATCAACCTTTCCGTCTTTATTCAAATCAATTTTATATTCAGTATTTTTAATAACTGCATCAGGTTCCTCGTCAGTATATAATATTTGACCGTTAGTATTTGAACCGATAGCAAGTAAACCAACAGCAAAAGCTGAATATGTTTTAACTTGTTCACTAAGAATATTTTTCTTAACTTCCTTATTTTTCATATTTTATAAATTTAAAGAATAAAAATTTTTGCTAAATTATACTTTTTTTTATTTCTATGTTAAAATGATTGATTATTTTTGCAAAAATAATTAATTTTTTATAACAATGAGCGAAAAAATAATATTAGGAATTCATATCCCTGAAAGAATACAGGAAGCTGTGCAGATTCAGGATATATTAACCAAATTTGGTTGTTCAATAAAAACAAGATTAGGCTTACACGAAGCTTCAGAAAACTATTGCAGTCCCTGCGGGCTTATTTTATTGGAATTAGCTGGCGATACAAATGAATGCGCTAAACTGGAAAAGGAATTAAGAAAAATTAAAGGCGCAGATATACAAAAGATGAGCTTTAAATGCTAAAAACATCTTTTACTACTTTTTCAATAATTTCAGGGTAATATCTATATTCCAGGTTGTGAATTCTTTTTGCAAGGGATTCAGCATTGTCTTCAGGTAATACATCACATTTTACCTGAAAGATTATTTCACCTTCATCATAATTATCATTTACAAAATGAATAGTTATTCCGCTGTATTTTTCTTTTGAATTAATAACAGCATTATGGACATTATCTCCGTACATATTTTTACCTCCATACTTAGGTAAAAGTGCCGGATGTATATTAATTATTTTTTTGTTATATAATTTTAATATAGATTCAGGAATTTTTAATAGAAAGCCTGCCAGAATAATAAAATCAATTTTATATTCTTTTAAAGAGCCTATTATTTCGTTATTATTTATACTATCATAAAAGAAGGTCTTATTATATATAATATAAGGTATATTATTCTCTTTTGCAATTTCAATAACAAAAGCCTTATCTTTATTAGTAATAATAAGAGATACATTAATTAAAGTACTATCTTTAAAATATTTAATAATATTTTCGGCGTTAGAACCTCTGCCTGATGCAAAAATAGCTAAATTTATCATTTTACAAAATTAATTAAAGAGTATGAACTAATGATAAAAATAAAAGAATTTATTAACAATCATATAATTAAATCAAGATATAAATATCAGTATATCATTAATATAAATAGAAAAATTAAAATTGTTAATAAAAAAAAGAGGAGGTAATAAAATTAAAATATATATCTTTGCACCCACAAATTAATTTATAAAACTTATATATTATGTCTGATATTGCAACAAGAGTAAAACAAATCATAGTTGAAAAACTTGGTGTTGACGAAAAAGAAGTAACACAAGAAGCAAGTTTTACTAATGATTTAGGCGCAGACTCGCTTGACCAGGTTGAATTGATAATGGAATTTGAAAAAGAATTCAATATAGCAATTCCTGATGACCAGGCAGAAAAAATTAGTTCTGTCGGCGAGGCTATAAACTACATCCAAAACAACCAGAAATAATTAACAAATTAATTTTAATTATCTATGGAGTTAAGGCGAGTTGTCATAACTGGTCTTGGCGCTGTAACCCCATTAGGAAATAATATTGCCGATTTTTGGCAAAATTTAATTAATGGGGTTTCAGGTGCCGCTGAAATTACAAGGTTTGATACATCTAAATTTAAGACCCGTTTAGCATGCGAAGTAAAAAATTTCAATCCTGAAAACTATTTTGAGAAAAAAGAAGTCAGAAAATACGACTTATATTCTCAATTTGGTATAGCTTCTGCTGAAGAAGCCGTTAAAGATTCAGGGCTTGAAATAGAAAAAATCAATACTGACAGAGTAGGTGTCATTTTTGCCTCAGGTATTGGAGGTATATTGACATTCTATGATGAAATAACATCTTTTAATAAAGGAGATGGTACGCCCAGATTCAGTCCTTTTTTCATTCCCAAAATGATTGCAGACATTACTGCAGGTCATATATCAATAAAATATGGATTCAGAGGACCAAATTATGCGACTGTATCTGCATGCGCTTCTTCCGGTCACGCAATAGCAGATGCTTTTAACCTGATACGTTTAGGGAAAGCCGATGTATTTGTTGCAGGGGGTTCTGAAGCGTCAATCAATCAGGCAGGAATCGGTGGCTTTAATGCAATGCACGCAATTTCTACAAGAAATGACGACCCAAAAACAGCCTCCCGTCCTTTTGACAAAGACAGGGATGGTTTTGTACTTGGTGAAGGTTCCTGTTCGCTTATATTAGAAGAATATGAACACGCTAAAGCAAGAGGTGCAAAAATATATGCAGAAATAGCTGGCACAGGTTTAACCGGGGACGCTTTCCATATAACCTCACCCCACCCTGAAGGCTTAGGTGCGCGTAATGCAATGGAGCAAGCTTTAAAAGAAGCCGGTCTTAAGATTGAAGATATTGATCATATCAACACACACGGAACATCTACACCTTTAGGAGACTTAGCAGAAATAAAGGCGATAAAAAGTTTGTTTGGCGAACAGGCATATAAAATTAACATTAACTCCACCAAATCAATGACAGGTCATTTGTTAGGTGCAGCCGGCGCTATTGAATGCGTTGCTACAGTTCTTGCAATAAAAAATGAAATAGTACCACCTACAATTAATCATTTCACAGATGATCCTGAAATAGACAACAAACTTAATTTCACCTTTCATAAAGCACAAGCAAGAGTAATTAATGCAGCGATGAGTAATACTTTCGGTTTTGGAGGTCATAATGTTACCTTGTTATTTAAAAAAATATAGATAACAATAAGCGGCTTCCGAACAACTAAATTTTAAGTTGTAGAATAAATGAAATTTTACTGCAACCTGCTAAATATTCTTAAAACAAAACTTCCCGTCCCGGTAAACGACAAAGAACTTTTAAAACATATAAAAGAGCTTACCGGTATTTATCCAGGCAATCTAAATCTTTATAAACAAGCTTTCAGGCATAAATCTGCCGCTTCGGAAATCAAAGAAGGGGTTAAAGATAGTAATGAACGGCTTGAATATTTAGGAGATGCAGTGTTAAGTTCCATTACAGCGGATTATCTTTTCAAGAAATTCCCATATAAAGACGAAGGCTTTCTGACTGAAATGCGTTCTAAACTTGTAAATCGCTCCAATCTTAATAAAATAAGCAATAATATAGGTCTTGATAAACTAATAGTAACGGGACTTGATGAAGGAATCGCAATGCCTGAATCTATCAAAGGTAATGCTTTTGAAGCCTTCGTAGGGGCTATATATATAGACAAAGGATATAAATGTACATATAAAGTTATTATAAACAGGATTTTCAGAGAATTTCTTGACATTAATGAAATATTAAATAAAGACTTTAACTTTAAAAGCAAATTGCTTGAAAAGATGCAAAAAGAAAGAAAAACACTTGATTATAAAGTCTTAAATATCTCAGATAATAATAATAAAAAAGTTTACACTATAGGCGCTTATATTAATAATGAACTTGCAGGCAAAGGCTCAGGACTATCAATAAAAGCAGCCGAGCAAAACGCAGCGGAACATTCACTAAAAAAGTTAGAATAAGCGCTTTTAAATGTTAAATATAAAAAAAACCTTATCTTTGCACGAAGATAAGGTTTTTTTATTGCAGTTATAAATAAAATAGATTTATTTTTGAAAAATTATATTGATGAAAAATTACGAGTTAATAAAAGAAAACTTAAGCGTTTCCTATAAAACGATATTTGACAAAGACTTTGAAAGTCTTGAACTATTACCAGCTTCGGGGTCTAATCGTTTATACTTTTTAATAAAGGAGAAACAAAAGAAAATACTCGGAGTATATAACCCTGATAAGCGCGAAAATGAAGCCTTTATAGGGTTAAGCAAGCATTTTAAAAAGAACAAACTCAGAGTTCCTGAGATACTGGGTGAAGACATAGAAAACAATATCTATTTTATTGAATACTTAGGCAAAAGTACACTTTATTCGTATTTACAGGCAGCAAAAAATGATAATATTGCAGAAAAGCCTAATTTATTACCAAAACAGATAAAAGATTATTACAAAAAAACACTTGAAGCATTGCCAGACTTCCAAATTAAAGCAGTTAAAGATATGGATTTTAGTCTATGCTATCCCCGCTCAGCATTTGACAGGCAATCAATGATGTGGGATCTTAATTATTTTAAATATTACTTTCTTAAACTTGCAGGAATAAGTTTTGATGAACAACAATTGGAAAATGCGTTCCAATCCTTTTGCAATAAATTAGAAGAAGCAGCTTCAGACTTTTTCTTATACAGAGATTTTCAGTCAAGAAATATAATGATATGGAAAGAAGAGCCCTGGTTTATTGACTATCAGGGTGGCAGGCGAGGCGCCTTGCAATATGATGTCGCCTCTTTACTATATGATGCGAAAGCAGATTTATCAATTGAAACAAGAGAAGAATTATTGTCATACTATCTTGATTTAATTACTAATAAATATAAAATTAACAGACAGGATTTTCTGAAATATTATCCGTTTTATGTATTAATCAGGATACTTCAGGCTCTTGGGGCTTACGGTTTCAGGGGTTTTTATGAACGGAAAAGCCTTTTCCTTCAAAGTATCCCTTATGCACTAAAAAACCTTGAATATATACTTAATACTTATAGCTTTCCCAAAGAAATAGAAATACTTATCAATACATTAAGAAAGCTTGGCGCTTCACATATAATACAACAAATAATAAAAGGCAACGAGGTTTTGACAGTAAGAATATACAGTTTCTCCTATTTCTACACAATACCAGTGGATAAAAGCTCTAACGGAGGCGGTTTTATGTTTGATTGCCGTGCATTAACAAATCCAATCAGAGAACCGAGATTACAAAAGTTGACAGGCAGAGATGCCGAAGTGATAGACTATCTAAACAAGCAAGATGATATAAAGCTTTTCTTGTCAAATGTATTTTCCATAGTCAACCAGTCAGTCAATCGCTACATAGAAAGAAGATTCAGTAGCCTGATGGTAAGTTTCGGTTGCACAGGCGGTCAGCACCGCTCTGTTTATGCAGCCGAAAGTCTTAAAACATATCTCTCTGAGAAGTATAATAATATCAACATAATTATTAAACATTGTAATGCTGATAACTGGATAAGATAATAGAACAGAAAGATGAAAAAATATTAAAAAAAGACAGATGAAAGCACTAATACTTGCTGCGGGCTTGGGCACAAGGTTAAAACCGCTGACAGACAGCAAACCTAAAGCATTGATAGAAGTCAACGGTCATCCGTTACTCTACTATGCTATAAATAAACTAAAGTCATCGGGCATTACAGATATTATAATTAACATTCATCATTTTGCGGGACAAATAAAAGAGTATATCGAAGCGGGGAATTTCGGAGTCAATATATCATTTTCGGATGAAAGCGACGAATTGCTTGATACCGGAGGCGCATTGAAAAAAGCGGAGTGGTTTTTTGCAGGTGAAAATGCGTTTATGATTTATAATGCTGATGTTTTGTCGTCTATTGATTTAAAAGCGATGAAAAAATTTCATAAAGAAGAATCTGCCGACGTAAGCTTAGCCTGTAGCGAGCGTAAAAGCACAAGATATCTTCTATTTGACAAAAAGGGGCAGCTCGGGGGCTGGCAGAACGAGAAAACAGGCGAACTCAAACCTGCAGGATTAATCGCAGAAGCTTACAAAAAGCTGGCATACAGCGGGATTTCCATACTTTCGCCTGCAATAATAAAAAACACGAACAAAAAAGGAGTATTCGGACTGACTGAACTACTTCTTGAAAAGCCCGTAGAATATAAAATAACCGCCTTTTTGCATAAAGAAAAGGACTGGATGGATATGGGCAAAGCGGAATCATTTGAGAATAAAGAAAAAATCAATCGTCTATGCAAGCTTTTTTAGACCAAACGGCGGATTACCTGATTGCGAACTATAAAGGACGTTTTCACAAGCTCGCAATTGTGCTGCCTAACCGCCGGGCAATTCTATATTTGAACAAATATCTTTCGGATAAACTAAAAAGCCCTTTCTTTTCGCCCAATTGTTTTGCAATTGAAGATTTCATAATCTCACTTAATGAATATAAGCTTGCGGACGAGTTTTATCTGTTATTCAATTTTTATAAGATATATAAAAAGATACAAGGCAATACGGCGAAGGAATTTGAGAACTTTCTGAGCTGGGCAAATATCCTGCTTAATGATTTTAATATTATAGATCTTGAGTTGGCTGATGCTGTGCAGATTTTTATGGCACTTGAAGAAAGTAAACGTATCGAACAATGGAATCCTGAAGGTAAAGCAGCGACAGAAAAACAGAAGCAGTATCTTTCCTTTTATAAAGGCTTGCTTTCTTATTATCTTGACCTGCAAAAGCTATATAAAGAGAGCAAACAGGCAACGCGCGGTTATATTTACCGTGATACTGCTGAAAATATTGATAAACTAAGCTTATCTTTAAAATATGAAAAAATAATTTTCGTGGGTTTAAACGCTTTAAGCAAAGCAGAAGAAAGCATAATTAAATATTTTATAAAAGAAAATAAGGCTGACATACTGTTTGATGCAGATAAATACTATTTAGACGATGACCGGCAGGAAGCAGGCAAATTTATCCGTAAATATTCCAAAACCTGGTCTTTGAAAAATTTTAACTGGAAGAGCGATTGTTTTGCCGGAGACGAAGCGAAAGAAATCAACATTATCAGCGTACCTAAGCAAATAGCGCAGGTCAAATATGCAGGCGAACTTCTCGCAGCCGGTTCAACGCAAAAGACTTCAAACACGGCTATAGTCCTGCTTAATGAGAATTTATTGTCTCCGTTACTAAATTCAATACCATCAACAATTGATAGTTTTAATATATCCATCGGTTTACCGCTAAAACTTATCCCGCTTGCCGACTTGTTTAAAAGCCTTTTCAGACTTCATACTCATTCACATTTCTCAAAACAAGCTGTTCCTGTCCTTCAATTTTATCATAAGGAGCTTTTTTCGGTTCTTAATAATAATTATATAGCATCTCTAAACTGCTTTAATACACATTTAAAGCATAATGAATTTATCAGAAAATTAACTGTAGAAAATAAAAGCTTTATCAGCAAATCCGAACTAATAACATACGCAAATGAATTAAGCCTGGAAGGCTTCGCCTCCGAAATAGGAATGCTATTTGATGACTGGGGCGGGAAAACAAGCGCTGCCATAGACTGTTTATCTCATTTATTAAAGCTTTTAAATCAAACAATAAAATCAAATACACAGGAAAAAGAATACATATCTGAATTTGAAAAACTCCTCAGACGTCTTGACCTGCAACTAAAGGAGAGCGGCGTTACAATCAGTCTCCGTAGCTTCGCTTTAATATTTGACAGGCTTTTATCCACTTTGAGGCTGCCTTTCAGGGGCGAACCGCTAAAAGGCTTGCAGATATTAGGCTTATTGGAAACCCGCACACTTGATTTTGATAATCTCATTATACTTAATGTAAACGAAAACATAATCCCTGCAGCCAAAAGCCACAGTTCATTCATTCCTTACGACATAAAACGTATTTTCAAACTGCCTGTTTACAGGGATAATGACGCTGTTTACGCTTATCATTTCTACAGGTTGCTGCAAAGGGCATCAAAGATTTATCTTATTTATAATTCGGAGAACGACGAGATGGGAAAAGGAGAAAAAAGCCGTTTTATAAGTCAATTGGAATATGAACTACCGCTCTACAATCCGTCAATAGCAATAAATCATAAGGTTATCAACCTAAGCCCGCTGGCATCAGACCGTCCTGTTAAATTGACAGTCGTAAAAACGCAAAACATCATCGCAAAAATTGAAAAATTAAGTAAAAGCGGCTTCTCTCCTTCTGCACTCAATACTTACAGGAATTGCAGCCTGCGCTTCTATTATAATTATATTGAAGGTTTAAAGGAAATAGATGAAGTAGAAGAGACGCTTGACGCCGCTCAACTCGGCTCATTGATTCATAACTGGCTATACCTGCTTTTCAAACCTTTGACAGGAAAACAAATACTGGCTGAAGATATTAAAGAAATGCTCAAAACATTTAGCAATATCAAAGAGGAGGTTATCAAACATTCGGGCTTAGAATATTTTGACTTAAACAGGGGAAAGAATTTCCTTATTATGAAATTGGCAGAAAAACTAACGGGCAGGTATCTAAATTATGAAATTCAAAAGATAAAAACGATAGACACTCCTCTTTTTATAGATTCGCTTGAATTGATTTTAGAGACAAAACTTAGCGTCAATAATTCAATAATGCTATTGAAGGGTAGAACTGACAGGATAGATTTTACGGGAAATACATATCGGATAATAGACTATAAAACTTCAAAAATAGACCCAAAAGATTATAATATTTCTGATCCCGCCGTATTAATGCTTTCCGGTTACAAAACAGATTATCCGTTCCAGCTATTGCTTTATGCGTTAATGTTTGCAAATCAGACAGAGCCTAAAACAGATGCAATTGAAGCGGGAGTGCTTCCGTTGCGGAGCATCTCTTCAGGGATGGTTAAAGTTAAGATTGATAATTCGGAAAATTTAAAAGGCTTTCTTCCTGCTTTCGCTTCAATGGTGGAGAATATGCTTGTATCGCTCTGTGATGCTCAAATTCCTTTTGTGCAAACGGAAGATAAAAACAATTGCAACTATTGCCCTTTTATATCTATATGTATGAGGGGATAAAAATATTTAGCGAATTTTTATTTTTTAATTATTTCGGGGTGTTTCGCCTTCCATTCTTCAATGCGACGCTCAAATAACAGCACGTTAGACTCACTCTCCAGCCTCAATTCATACCTGTAATGCAGGTTTTCATAATCAAATTCTATAAAATTCATAGTTTCTTCATTATTTGTAAAAAACCACCAGATGCCTAAAACAAATCTCTTCCATATACTTATATGATAGGTTTCTTTGTTTATAATTACCTGAAGATTATTTACCTTATCTAATAAAAAAGTCTGTTTGTTTTCATTGATATTTACGGCAAAAGCTGAAGAGTTTGTTATCAATGTACCATTTTGCCTGTATTTTCGCATTGAAAATCTCAATATTAAATATACTATTAGTCCTGCATAAAAGATAAGTTTTAAGAAAGCTTTTAAAACAATGAATTTATCATCAAAAAAACTTATTATTATTTTGGCTGCAAAATTGATAACCCATAATACTGCAATAATTCTTGTAGCTTTCTTATAAAAAATATATTTCTTTTGTCTCGCTTCATCGCAATGGACAAGCGGGAATTTTAATATATAATCTTCAGAATATCTTTTAGCAGCCATAATTTGATATATTTACCCGGCGAGGTCGCTTAGTTCCAGCCAACGGTTTGTTTTGTTTTCGATAAGTTCTTTGATTTGAGCGGCGCGGTCAGACTTCAGGATGGTTTCTTCATAGTCAGGATTGCCGTTGTAGAGGAGTTCTTCAATGTTTTTAAATTCTATTTCAAGTTGTTGGATTTCGATACTGAGTTTGTCAAATTCCTGTTGTTCTTTGTAGGATAGTTTTTTCTTGAGTTGGTTTATGGGTCTGGGATCTTGTTTCTCAGGTTTGCGGGTATTTTTTTCTGCGAGGGCTTTTTGCTTTTCAAGAGCTGCGGCGTAGTTGCGATAATCTGTGTAATTACCCGGATAATCTTTTATTTCGCCCCTGCCTTTGCAAACAAAGAGATGAGAGACGATTTTATCCATAAAATATCTGTCATGCGACACAACTATAACACAACCTTTGAAATCAAGAAGGTATTCTTCAAGGGCGTTAAGCGTCAGGATATCAAGGTCGTTGGTAGGCTCGTCGAGCACAAGGAAATTAGGATTGAGCATCAGCACTGTCGCCAGATACAAACGGCGCTTCTCACCCCCGCTTAGTTTGCCTATATATTTATTTTGTGTTTCAGGGGGAAAGAGGAAATAATTAAGAAAACGCATTGCGTCAATACTGCTACCGTCGTTTCGTTTGGCAATATCGGCAATATTTCTGACAGCATCAATTACCTTCATTGAGTTATCAAAACTGATTCCCTCCTGCCTGAAATAGCCGAAGGTGATAGTCTCGCCGACTTCGATAGTTCCGCTATCGGCTTTGAGTGCGCCTGTCAGGAGGTTTAACAACGTGCTTTTACCTGTGCCATTATTGCCTATGATGCCTGTTTTTTCAAATCTGTTAAATATGTAAGTAAAATTATTAATTACTTTTAAATCTCCGAAACTTTTGGAAATATTTTTGGCTTCAATGATTTTGTTGCCAAGGCGTTTAGTCGCTATATTCAAATTGACCTGTTTGTCAGTCGGACGTTGTTTTGCTTTATCCTGCAAGTCGTAGAAATTATCTATACGCGATTTTGATTTGGTGGTTCTCGCCTTAGGCATACGCCGTATCCAGTCCAGCTCTTTGCGGAGCAGGTTGCGCGCTTTCTCAGCATTGATTTTATCGTTTGCAAGTCGTTCTTCTCTTTTTTCGAGGTATTTTGTATAATTGCCCTGATATCTGAATAAACTGCAATTGTCAATTTCGGCTATCTCGTTACAAACACGGTCAAGGAAATAACGGTCGTGAGTTACCATTAACAGAGTTATGCCTGGCTTGGCAAGATATTCCTCAAGCCATTCAATCATTTCTATATCAAGATGATTGGTAGGCTCGTCGAGAATAAGTAAATCGGGTTCGGTGATAAGGGTTTGGGCTAAGGCGACACGTTTTTTCTGCCCGCCGGAGAGCCTGGCAATATTTTCGTCCAGCTTATCAATCTTTAATTTACTCAAAATCTGTTTTATTTTATGCTCATAATTCCAGGCGTCTTTGATATCCATCATCTCGGAAGCGGCTTGTAATCTGGCGCTGTCATTTGCCAATAGGCTTTGCTCGTATTCGCTTACGATTTCCATTATTTCGCCGGAAGCGTTAAAAACTTGCTCAAAAACAGTCTTGTTTGAGTCAAACTCAGGCTCCTGCTCAAGAAAGCCTATCCTTATATCTTTATGAAATGTGATATTTCCGCTATCGGGCGACTCTATTCCGAATAATATTTTAAATAATGTTGACTTGCCTGCTCCATTTTTTCCGACCAACCCTATCTTTTGCTCTCTGCCAAGCTGGAATGATATATTTTCAAATAATATTAAATCGCCAAAAGACTT
>JAGODS010000382.1 GCA_017998135.1 Bacteroidales bacterium | reverse complement strand
TCCCAAAGTTGAGGAAACTGAGCCTTTCCAAAAGGGATATATTCTTTTGCTACTCCTACTATACATTGAATTTTATCTTTTAGTATATCTAATTTTTTCTTTATTTCTTCCTGAGATGTATAATATTCATAATTAAGAACGGCAACAGGAGAGCTTATAACCACATTTTCTTTAATTAGCAGAAAACCATTATCCAAATAAGGCTCATTATTAATTAAAAATATTGCTTTGTTATATTCATAATTATTACAATATTTATTATGATTTATAAGAGGTCTATAATCTTCTATTGAATTAATAAAGTCATCAAAATTATAATTTAAAGGAACATAAATTTTAGATACATTCCTGCATCCCAGACCAAAATACATAAATATATCATCAGCCAGAGCCTTCAATTCCAAATTATTTTCTTTAGCTGTCAAAACAGCAACGGCATTTCTATTTTTTCTGATAATATGAGGATATTTACCGAAATAATACTCAAAATATCGGGCTGTATTGTTACTCCCTGTTGCTATTACAGCATCAAAACCTTTTAATAATCCTTCAGTAAAGACAATCAAATCTTTAAAACCCGGCTCAATTTGTATTAAAATATTAGCTAAAGCGGGCAGCAATCTTTTATCATCTGAAGACAACTTACAGAGCAACTTATTTCCGCTTATTAACACAGAAAGGAAATCACTAAAGCCAACAAGCGGTATATTGCCGGCAAGCACTAAGCCAATAATTTTCTGAGATTTGTTTTCATTTATAAGATTATATTTTTCAAGCCAGGCTCTTAAATTATTCTCTTCTAATAAAACAGATATTGCACTTAACGAATTTTTCACATTCTTTTCAGTAAACCAAGGATTATAATAATGCTCTTCCTTAATAAGTTTGTTAAGACCACTATTAGTGGCATTTTGTAAATAATTTCCGAGCTTGCTAAATGCTTTTATTTTTTTTTCTATATTCATATACTCTTAAAAAAACAAAAATAATATACTTTTGCAAAATTAAACTTTATCTATATGAAAAGAATCGTTTTGTTTATTATTATTACATTATTTTTAATAAATTTAACAAAAGCTCAAAAAGACACTGCTAACCAGACCGATCCCAAAGGCCTTAAACAAGGCTATTGGAGCGATTTTAATGCAGGTATGAGAGAAACAGGCTATTATAAAGACGGTAAACGAGTAGGCAGTTGGGCTTCTTATCACAATAACGGAGTTGTTGCCAGACTGGAATCTTATTTAGATGGTGAAAAAAACGGATATGTTGTAAACATTGATCAGTCCGGCTACCTTACTAAAGAAGAATGCTATAAAAACGGTGTTTTAAATGGGATTCATAAAGAATATACTGCCGGTGCCAGGCTTACAATTGAAGCCAACTATAAAATGGGAAAACTACACGGTTATTATACCAGATATTATGATAATAACAAAATACAGGAAAGATCGGAATATTTTAATGGAATAAAAAATGGTATTTCTGTATGGTTTAGCCAGGAAGGGAAAAAAATCGTTGAATACAATTATGTTAATGGCGTTTTCAGTGGAATACAAAAAACTTTTTTTTCTAATGAAAATGTAGAATCCGAAACAAGTTATGCTAATAATATTCAAAACGGTCCTTATAAAGAATATTATGAAAGTGGAAAAATAAAAGTTACTGGTGCTTATTTTAATGGTGAAAAAGATGGCGAATGGTCTGAGTTCTCTGAAGAAGGAAAAATTATAAAATCAACTAAATTTTATAAAGGTAAGGATAAAAAATAATTATACTACCCTACACCTATAAATCTTTTTAAATATCCTTATGGCACTTATAAATTCTTTTGAAAAAAATGGTAATTTTCTTTTTAAATATAGAGGACAAATACCTGTTATTCTTTTTATAGGTGCTATTCCTATATTATATTACACCGACTTTTCAAACATAAATTCTAATTTAAAACTGTTACTTACAATAATAGCTATTATTACCTGTCTGGCAGGATTTTTAATCAGGTTTTATACAATTGCAACTACACCGGGAGGAACCTCCGGGAGAAATACAGAAAAACAAGTAGCGGAAACGGTTAATACCAAAGGCATTTACTCTATTGTCAGACATCCCCTTTATCTCGGAAATTACCTGATATGGATAGGTATAGTATTATTTACATTCAATATTTACTATTTTATTATTGTAAGCCTTGCCTTTTGGTTATATTATGAAAGGATTATGTTCGCTGAAGAAAGATTTCTTGAAAGAAAATTCGGCTCCCAATACCTTGATTGGGCTAACAAAGTACCTGCTTTTATACCTGCATTCTCAAAATTTGTTCAAACTGATATCCCTTTCTCTTTAAAAAGTATTGTACGAAGAGAATATTCAGGAGTGTTAGCAACTGCTATAGGATTTGCCTTTATTGACATAACAAGAAAATTTTTTACAGGGCATAAAATTGAATTATCAGACCTTTCTATAATTTTCTTAATTATATGTATATTCCTTGTTTTTATTATTTTGCTTTAATACTGTCCTAAATAATTTTTTTCAGGATTAACAATGCCAGTATTATTGATAAAAGCAGTATATTTTAAAGTTTTTAAAAAAGAACCCCCTGTATAATATTTTGCGGTGGCGGGTCGTAATAAT
>JAGODS010000052.1 GCA_017998135.1 Bacteroidales bacterium | reverse complement strand
TAAAAAATTCTTATAATTTTAAACCAACTCCATCTAATAAAGATATGGTCTTTTTCAAACGTTTTAAATATTATTTTTCGTGATTTTTTTTAGTATTATATAGTTATTTGATTTTTTTTTATATTTTAGCACTTTATAATAAAACAAATTTTTAATAGAAACTATCTAATAAATAACAACTTATTACTAAAAACCGATGAGGTTTTATTTTAAATTATATTTTAATTACAAAATTATGTTCAGCTTTACCTTTATTGGATTATTGAGGTAAATATGAATGCTAAATCTGAAATTGTTTAAAAACAATTGACAGAAATTATTAATTTTTTATTCTAAATTTATGTCAGAAGAATTAAAAAACAATGAATTAAAATCTGAAAAAGAAGTAATCACAGAGTTTAATATTGATGAAAAAACAGAAAATTTAAAAGAAAAAGATTTTCAAACCGAAGAAGTTAAAATATCAGAGGATAAGCTTTCTGAGGAAGTAGCTCCTAAAAGCGAGCATAGTAATATTGAAAATCAACCAATTGAAAAAGTAATTGCTGAAGAGGTTAAGGAACTTGATACTGTTAAACCAGATGAGTTTAAGCAGGAACCACAAAAGCCTGAAATTTCAGAATCAGATAAATTAATCGAATCCACTCAGGATTTAAAAGAAGAACTTGTTCATAAAGAAGCGGTTCACTCTGATTTAATTTTTGATGATGAAGAGGAAATAAATGAAGAGCTTTACTCAAAGATGAGTAAAGAAGAACTGGTTCAACATCTTGAAGAGCTTGTTAAGACAGATAATATAATAAAGGTAAAAGCCAGAGTAGCTATAACAAAAAGTTATTTTTATAAAATAGTAAATAAAGAAAAAGAAAATATTGAAACTCATAAGGAGCTTTTGGCTGGAGAGGAAAAAGAAAAAATTGAAACTGAAATTGACCCCTTAGTTGAAAGATACAATGAAGCTTTTAAGATTTATAAAGAGAAGAAAAGAGATTACGAGGCTGAACAGGAAAGAATTAAACTGGATAATTTTGAAAAAAAGAAAGCCTTGATTGAAGAGTTAAAAGTATTAATTGATTCAGATGAACATCTTAAAAAAGTTAATGATGATTTTAGAGTTATACAGGAGAAGTGGAAAGAAATAGGGCAGGTGCCCGTTAGTGAAAATAAGAATTTATGGGAAAATTATCACCATTGGGTTGAGAGGTTTTATGAAAAAGTAAAAATAAATAGAGAGTTAAAAGATCTTGATTTGCGTAAGAATATGGAGCGACAAATTGAATTGTGTGCACAAGCTGAAGAATTGTTGCTGGAAACTTCAATAATCAAATCTTTTAAGAGATTACAGAAATTGCATGAAGAATGGAAAGAAGTAGGTCCTGTTCCATCTGATAAAAAAGAGGAATTATGGGAAAGATTTCGTAGAGCTACAGAAAGCATAAATACAATGCGCAGGGAGTATTATGATAAATTGTATGAAGAGCAGCAGAAGAACCTTTTAAGCAAAACTGCTTTATGTGAAAAAGCCGAATTTATTAATACTCTTGAATATAACACTCCTCAGGAATGGAAGGAAGCCAATGATAAAATAATGGAACTCTATAAGATATGGAAGACCATTGGTTATGCTCCTAAAAAAGATAATGAGAATATATGGAAGCGTTTTATGACAGCTATCCGAACCTTTAATAAAAATAGAAATGATTTTTATGGCAAGGCTAAAGAAGAATTTTCTAATAATTATAATTTAAAACTTAATATATGTATCCAGGCTGAAGCTATTAAAGATAGTACTGATTGGAGAAATACAACAAAGGAATTTCTTCATTTACAGGAAGAATGGAAAAAAGTAGGTCCAGTTAATAATAAAGCTGGTGAAGCCTTATGGAAAAGATTCAGAGCTGCCTGCGACGTGTTTTTTTCTAATAAGTTTAAGTATTTTGAAAATATTGAAAAATCACAGGAAGAAAATCTTAAAGCTAAACAAGCCATTATCCAGCAATTAAAAGAGCTTGAATTTAGCAATGATAATGCTGAAAATCTTAAAATATTAAAAGATATACAAAAACAATGGACTGAAATCGGTTTTGTACCAATTCAAGAAAAAGATAAACTTCAGGAAGAGTATTCTAAACTAATAAACGGGCATTTTGAAAAACTTAAATTAAAACCAGGAGATAAGTTAGACAATAATTATAAAGCTAAATATGAAGGAATTTTAAATAATACTAATGGCGAACGAAATTTAAGTAAGGAAATGGGTTTTCTTTTAGGTAAAATATCTGCTATTCAGAATGATATTAATTTATGGGAAAATAATATAGGTTTTCTTGCTAATTCTAAGAATGCTGACCTTCTCAAGGAAGAGTTTAATGGTAAAATAAATAATGCAAAAGAACAGATTAGAATTTTTCAGGAGAAGATAAATTATCTTAAGAAGCTTAGAAATTCAAAAGCAGAAGAATAATTTTCATTTTTGATTTTTCAGATTAATAAAAAAGAGATTATTTATTTAAACATTTAATATATTGAAAAACAGTAAATACCTTGTAGTTATTATAGCAATAATTATATTGGGAGCTTTAATATGGTATTTTTCAACATTGGTTTATTATATTCTCTTTGCGATAGTATTATCCTTTATAGGGCAACCATTAACAACTACTTTTGGAAAAATTAAAATCAGGAATAAAAGTTTACCTCGCTCTATTTCTGCGATGCTTGCTTTAATTCTTATATGTTTTGTTTTAGTCATTTTAATTTCTGTATTTGTCCCTGTTATAGTAAATCAGGCAAGTGCTTTTGCCAATATTGATATAAATAAGTTGTCTCTATATATAGATGATTTTATTAAACCTATTGAACAAAATTTACGCTGGTATAATATTATTGGTAATAATGATTCAATTATTAATATTATTTCTGTTAAAATAATCAACCTGTTAAAAGTAGTTGATTATTCTTTAATAATAAATTATTTGTTTTCTTTTACAGGAAATGTCGTAATTTCAGTTTTTGCCGTGCTTTTTATATCATTTTTTATATTGAAAGATGAGCATTTAATTTTTAAAGCAATTATGCTTGCGACTCCTCAAAGATATAATGAAGAAATGAATAATATACTTTCTAATTCCAAAAAACTACTTACAAGATATTTTTTAGGTCTTAGCACTGACCTGCTATTGATTATTACTTTTTATACATTGGGTTTATCAATATTGGGGATAAAAAATGCTTTGTTAATAGCTTTTGTAGGAGGCATTTTTCATATAATTCCCTATATTGGTCCATTGATAGGAGCAACTCTGGGAATTGTATTAGGTATGGCTGGAGCTATTTCCGGTAATATGTATCCTGAATTGCTGCCAATAATTTTTAAGATACTCGGAGTCTTTATTTCAGTAAATCTTATAGATAATTTTATTTTTCAACCTTTTATTTATTCAAATAGTGTTAAAGCTCACCCCCTTGAAATTTTCTTTGTAGTCCTTATAGGCGAAAGAGTTGCTGGTATTCCTGGTATGATACTTGCTATTCCATTCTATACACTTATTAGGATAGTAGCTAAAGAATTTTTTAACAGATTGAAAATTGTCCAAAAACTAACTGAAAATTTATAAATAAAAAACGGGGTTGTTTACCCCGCTTTTTTTATTGATATAAATCTTGACTTTAAGGTAAGATAATTATTTCTATGGTTGATATACAACAAAGCTAAAACTACCTTTGGTTGGAATATTACCATTTGTAAATAAAATAACTTTAAGTTTTCCATTTTCGTATGATGTTTTAGAACCTGCAGAAGGCCAAATTCCATCACTTACTAAAGATACAATAGTTGTGAAATTTCTGGTCTCGTAATAAATATTATTCAATGTTATAAGGTAAAAATTACCAGCCCATTGAGCTGACCAGTTACCGGACCCGTTGGTGCCGCCTATATCGCCTGATCCATCAGTTTCAAGTGTCCCATAAGCGATTGGAACAAGATTAGCATTACCTGTTGTATGGCTTTTAAGTATTCCGTTAAAAGTAACACCACCTTTAGCATAAATATTCCCACTACCTTCCAGACTGAGAATTTCCTGAGTACGGCTATTTTTAAATGTAAATCTGTCATTATTAACATCATTATCATTATATGCTGACATAATCCAATAAGTATCGTGTACATTATTATAATTATTGAATCTCATAATAACAGGCATATTATTTTCTTCATAAATAGCAATATGAGGATAGTTTTCACTTCCTGAATAACCAATTTCCAATTTTGCTTTAGGTGAAAGCATTCCGAAACCCATTCTTCCATTACCATCTATAAGTAGTATTGGAAATTGAGATCTGGTATTATAAAGTTCAAATGAATCATCTACAAACGATCCCCCAATTTTTGCAGAAATAGCCCAAATTTCATTATAATTACTGTTTGAAAAAGATAATAAAGAAGCAGTTCCTTCAAGTCCTTGTAAATTCAAATGAGAAGAAAAATTGTTTGAGTTAGCTCCTATTGTAAATTTTGAATTATTGTTTAATGCTCCTACGCCAACTATTCCATTTATACTAAGCTCTCCATTACCTTTGACTGAAATAATATCAGTTCCTAATCCGCTGTAAAATAAATTAAAGCGGGCATCGGAATTATTTGTTGCTGGTTTCCCTGCTAAGGTCCATGTATTATTATTGGCAGAAGCACAGGTGAAACCTAATCTTGCATAGTCATTCTCAGTTTCATTTAACAATAATTGCGGTTGGTGTAAAGAATTAAAATCAATCTGTAATTTTGCCATAGGCGCATTCGTTCCAATACCAACATTTCCATTATCAAAAATAGAAGAATTTGTCAATGCATTACCACTGTTGTTAAATTTAGTGATATAATTAGCATCTCCTGAAATACCAGTGCTAGCAGGTTCCTGCCAGCTTGCAAGGCCACTTACATCTGATGTCAGTACTTTTCCTGCTCCTTCTGAGCCGTTTACTATTTTTATATTTCCATTCAAATCTAATTCTGCAGTTGGATTTGTATTATTAATTCCAAGTTTTCCTTCACCTGTTAATGTCATTAAATCTCCTATTCTATTATTATAGAAATTTATTTTATCATTAACATAATTATCAGAATTGAGAGCTGCGATAGTCCAGGCTGCATTTGGTGTACTATTATTGAAGGTTAGCCGGCTGAAGCTATTGCTTTCTTCGCTGAGCATTAGTTGAGGATTGTCCATATTGCTGGAATATTTAATATTTAATTTTCCATAAGGTTCAGTAGTACCTAAACCAATATAAGAGCCATTTTGATATAATATCGAATTACCGAGTGAAGAATTACCTGTGAATAAAGGTATATAATTATAAGTACCATTTATATCAGCAGTTCCAGCAGGTCCCATAGGTCCGATTTCGCCCTGATCTCCTTTATCGCCTTTATCTCCTTTTAATCCTTGAATACCTTGTTCTCCTTTATCGCCTTTATCTCCTTTTAATCCTTGAATACCTTGTTCTCCTTTATCGCCTTTATCTCCTTTTAATCCTTGAATACCTTGTTCTCCTTTATCACCTTTATCACCCTTAGGTCCCTGAACTCCTTGTATTCCTTGATCACCTTTATCCCCTTTTGGTCCCTGAACTCCCTGTTCGCCTTTATCGCCTTTAAGTCCCTGTATTCCTTGAATTCCCTGATCGCCCTTTGGTCCCTGAATGCCTATTTCTCCTTTATCCCCTTTAGGTCCTTGTATTCCCTGTTCGCCTTTTGGTCCAGTTGGTCCCTGCGGCGCCTGAAATTCTACCCAGTGATCTGTATCAAGATGAGGATGAATAGAAGAAGTGAGACTTAATTTACATATCCACATCGAAGCTACAGAAGCATTGACACTTGACCTGTCAAAAACATAATCTCCATAAGTATAAGCAGTACCTGTAGCCCAGTTGCCTTTATTGGTTAAACCTGTTCCTGCAGGACCTTGCGCCCCTGTTTCGCCCTTATCTCCTTTATCCCCTTTAGCACCGGAAACACCTGCTGGTCCTGTTGGTCCTGGAGTACCTGACTTTTCTGCATAAAGAGCATAAGGTACGGATAATAACCTTGAAACACCCATTGATACATAAGGACTACCACCTGTTGTGATTTCAACTTTAATAAAATACTGACCAGTTTCCCAGTTGATAGTATTAAAAGCACCGCTTACGGGAGTTCCGAAACCTATGTTCAGGTTTGTCAGACCATAAGCATTGGTTGTGGCTGTATGCGTTTCAGTATAAACTAGATCTAACCCGGAAAGATCCCGAGTAATAGAAATTCTAAAGCCAACAATAGTATTTGACAAAAGTTTACCGCTGTTGTCTTTAGCCACAGCCTGATATTTGATAGCTTGTGGAGTTTGAGCAATTAATAATGAACAATGAGCAATTAGCATAAAAAGTAATAATTTTTTCATATAATAAAGTATTAGTTAAATAATAAAGATATATTTAAAAAACAAAAATAAATATTTTTTTGCTATAAAGGTCTAAAAAAATAATATTTCTTATTGTTATAATAAATTAGTGTTTATAAATCAAATTATTATCTGGTATATAAAAAATAATAATTTTGCAAAAAAAAAGCAAATTGAGAATAAAGGTTCTTAAATATCAAATAAAATACTTTTTTAAAAAATTAAGTATTTCAAAATTAGTAAATTTTATAGGGCTTTATATTTCATATATAATAGCTAAAATTAGTATCAGAGTTGTAAATCGTAATATGCCTTATAGTATAAGTATAGAGCCTACTAATTATTGTAATCTGAGTTGTCCTGAATGCCCGTCAGGTAATAAAAGTCTAACACGTAGCAGGGGTTATATGTCATTAAATTTATTTAAACAGATAATAGATAAACAATATAAAAAATTAATTAATCTTGTGCTTTATTTTCAGGGCGAGCCATATATATGTAAGGATTTTATTAATATGATTGAATATGCTGAGCAAAAGAATATTTATGTAATAACATCCACAAACGGACATTTTCTGGATGATGAAACTGCAAAGCGAACTGTCGTTGCGGGCTTGGATAAATTGATAATTTCTATGGATGGAACAGAGCAGGAAAGTTATGCAACATATCGTAAAGGAGGCGACCTGGAAAAGGTAAAAACAGGTATATCAAATATTGTAAAATGGAAACAAAAGCTAAAATCTGCCAAACCGTTTATAGAATTACAGTTTCTTGTTTTCAGACATAATGAAGAACAGATAGAAGAAATCAGACGTTTTGCCAGAGTGTCTTGTGTAGATAAATTAACACTAAAAAACGTTCAAATCTATAATTTATCTGAGGCTGAAAAATTATTACCAAAAGATATTAAATATAGTAGGTATATAAAGGATGTTGATGGAGTTTATAAATTAAAAAGAAAGCAAAAAAATAGTTGTTTCAGACTTTGGTCTTCTGCGGTGATAAGTTGGGATGGGAAAGTGCTTCCCTGTTGTTTTGATAAAGATGCTAAATATTGTTTTGGAGACTTAAATAGTGAGGAATTTGAGCAAATATGGCATTCGGAACGATATAAGTCATTCAGAAAAAAGGTCTTTCATAACAGACGACAGATAGATATTTGCAGAAATTGTACTGAATGATTTGGTTTAAATCCCTGATATAACAGATTAGCAGAATAGCAAATTAGCTAAAGAGTAGTTTCAATATTAAAAGCGAAAATAAAATACAAATCTTACAAAAAATATTAATTTTGCTTCAGAAAATAATATAAAAAGCAGGATGAAGAGTTTAATAAAAGCTGTTGTAAAAGGGTTATTTGGATTAAGGTTTAAACGCTATAATCAAATCTATCATCCTTACCTGCTGGCAAAAGAAGTTTACAGGCTTCGCGTCTCTTTTAATCATCTTGTAAAGGACATTTTTCTAATAACATTGGGAGTATTATCAGCAGGTTTCGGATTAAAGGGATTTCTTCTTCCGAATAAGTTTATAGATGGCGGAGTAACAGGCATATCGCTGTTAATAAATTTTTCGACAGGTGTTTCTTTACCAATACTTTTGATAATAATAAATATTCCATTTATAATACTTGGTTTTACGCAGATAAATAAGATTTTTCCAATTAAAAGTATAGTGGCTATAGTTGGTTTGGCAATAGCAGTAAGCCTAATAAATTATCCTGTAATTACTTCAGATAAGTTGCTAATAGCGGTTTTTGGAGGTTTTTTTCTGGGAGCGGGCATCGGTTTATCGGTCAGGGGAGGGGCAGTGCTTGACGGAACCGAAGTATTGGCTATTTTTCTGAGTAAACGGTCAGGACTGACTATAGGAGATATTATTCTTATCTTTAATATAATGATATTTTCGGTAGCAATGTATTTTCTCTCTGTCGAAACCGCATTATATGCTATATTAACATATTTAGCAGCATCAAAAACAGTAGATTTTATAATTGAAGGCTTTGAGGAATATACGGGTATAACTATAATCTCTTCACATAGCGAAGAAATAAGGGAGATTATTATTACTAAATTGGCGAGGGGAGTTACAATATATAGGGGTAAACGAGGTTTTGCAAGAAATGATGAGCCTCTTAAAGATATTGATATTGTCTTTACAGTAATTACGCGACTTGAAGTTGGAAAATTAAAAGCGGAAATTGAAAAGATAGACCCTTCTGCCTTTATAATAATGAGCGCTATCAAAGATACTAAAGGGGGAATGATTAAAAAAAGAGCGCTAAGAGATTGAATATTGGGTAAGGAGTGTGAATGGTTCGACTTATTGCAACGTTTTTTGTTTGTAGTTATAAAATGCTGTAAGAATTATTCAGGCTACCATCCTACCACCCCTTCGGGGTTTGGTTGTATTTAGAGGGAATTTTAATCTTTTACCATCCTAACACCTCTTCGGGGTTTGGTTGTATTTAGAGGGAATTTTAATCTTCTGCCATCCTATCACCCCTTCGGGGTTTGGTTGTATTTAAAGGGAAAACGGAGTTTTTAGAGATACTCATAATTACTTTAATAAACCTTGTTCATAAAGTTTGACAAGTTCTTCAATGTTTTTGTCAGCTCCTTCGGGGTCGTATTTCATTTTTAAATCATTACTGAACAATTTGGCAACAGTTTGCCAGAAAGCAGCCGAAACAGCTCCGCGGTATTCTTTAATTAATTCAAAACTTGTATGACCTGTCTGCCTGTAAATAAGTTTAAGGAGCATTTCGCCCTGAGAATAAGATAATTGTTTAATCTGAGCAGTAAACTCATCTTTAAGAGCTTTTTCGGCTTTTCTTATAATTTGTCTTTTTTCACGTTCGTTTTTTGCCTTTTTAAGCTCTTCGTTGTATTGAAGTATCCGGGCTTCAGCTATTTTAGCCATAGGATAAGTTTTTCTAATGTTTCTAACGAGCCTGTAATAAAGCACTTCTTCGTTAATATCTTTGAATATTTTAGGGGAATAGACATTCACTTCTGCAAGATTGTATTCAGCGACAGTATCACCGTTAATTATTTTGGCTTTAGTTTTGTGGTTTCTATTATTAACGGTTGTATCCGTTTGGGAGTAAGAGATTGCCGTGAAGCTAAAAAGAGAAACAAAAAATATAATGCCAAATGCTTTCATTTATCTAATTTTTCTGTTATCAGGAGTAAATAAAAACTCATAAAAAGTATCAATCTAATAAACAATAAATTTCTTTGATATATTATAAGATGAGCTAATGATTCTGAGAAGATAAGTACCCTGGCTAAAAATTGGTGCAGCAGCTTCATCAATTTTTATTTCATTAAATCCTGTTTTTAAATATAAATTATTCATATCAAACAGGCAGCGTCCTCTTAAATCAAAAACTTTAATGTTTGCTTTCTGAGCGCTTTCTAAATTGATATAAATATAGAGAGAGCCATCAGGAAGCCTGTGAATGTTTAAATCTTTTGAATTAGCATTTTTAAGCTCGTTAACAGTAATAATCAGGATATTAGAACTGCCTGGTGTGGGGAGGAGAGTGTAATCTTTATAAGAAAAACCATCAGGATATCTGCAAAAAGCAATATCTTGAGATTGTTTACCGGCGCTTAAAGTGTCAATCACAAACAATTCGTTTTCAATCTGATTGTATAAGCCCAGGTTAAATTTATTCAAGTTAAGATTAAAATTAGTATGTAAGGCGCCTTCAGTACTTTCGTTGTCGCACCAAATCAGTTTATAACCAAATGCAGGAATTTTGGTTTGTGGATTGTTGGCAGGGAAACGAAACTTTTGTGGCAGGTTTAAATCATTAGTGAGGTAAAGTCCTGCTAAATCAATTTCTACATCATTTTTATTATAGATTTCAATCCAACTGTCATAATCGCCTGCTTCGTCCTGTATCTTAGTTTTATTAAGAACAAGAACTTCGTTTATAAAAAGGTTACGAACAGAATTAGCCTG
The DNA here is from genome assembly GCA_017998135.1 of Bacteroidales bacterium. GTDB lineage: Bacteria > Bacteroidota > Bacteroidia > Bacteroidales > JAGODS01 > JAGODS01. The sequence goes on along the minus strand of JAGODS010000052.1, from coordinate 1,475 downwards.
ATTGTAATATAAAGCACCGATGTCGGAGCGAGTTTTGTCAGGGTCAAGAGGCCGGTCCGGGTCGCCAGCGTCAATGCAAGGGGATTTAGACTGAAGGTTAAAGTCCTGAGAGGCAGGAGCGACAAGTTTAGGGTCGCCTTTGATATTTCCAATTCCGCTAAATATTTCATTATCGCATAAATTATAGCTTAGCGTTACATTTGAATTATAATTATAGTAATTAGTTTTGTCTGAAGCGACAATAAGATTATTAATCACTTTAGAATTTGCAAGACTTCGGAAATAGAGGCTGGTATCATTGCTGTAAAAAGTATTGTTAATAACATCAACTTTTGCAGTATCTTTGACTGCAATACCGATTTTAGAGTTATAAATTATATTACCGATAATAATACCTGTACTATTTTTTCCACCAATAGAAAGTCCTTTATCTTTATTGTTGTGTACAACATTATTGCGAATAGTAATATTGGGGCATCCGTCAGCGTCAATGCAGTCAGCATTATTGACATTAAGGCTACCAATAATAGTATTGCCTTCTATGATAATATTAGAATAATTACCCACATCAATAGCATCAGTTTTCCTACCTTTAAGAGGACAGGTAATGTGATTATTCCTTATAATCATAGCGGCAGAGATACCTTCAATAATGTCAGAAATTTCAGTGCCAATGTTGTCAAGAGAGATAAAAGAGTTATCAAAAATCTTAGCAGCTCCATATTTGACTTTAACAAAATTAATCATTCTGTTAGCAGTAACCTTGTTAATCCTAAGTTTTGTATTATGAGTCCAAACAGCACGCAGGGCATCTTCAAAGATAATATTTTCAAAGATAGCAGAGTCTTTACTTTTATATACATATATATGAAGCCAGCGATTAGCAGATGTCGTTTTTTTTAGGGTTATGGGTTCGTCTGAAGTACCGATAAATTTGATGCTGCCTTCAACATAAAGTAAGCCTGAATCGGGAAACTCAATTACCACTCCAGGTTCGGCAGTGAGCAAGGTGCCAGCTTCAACAAGTATTTTTTTGGGAGCGAGGTAAGGCGAGCAGCTTTTTAAAAGTCTATATTCACCTCCACCGTTGATAAGTTCGGGTAAAGTGCAGCCTTTGTTTTTGCTTTGGCTGAATAATGAATTTATTATTAGTATTAAAAAAAGGCTATAGATTGTAATTAGTTTCATTGAATAGTTGATTTGATAATTTAAAAATATGTAAATTATTAAGTTTGGAATTTATTGTTTTTGTTGAATAAGCTTATAAAACTCAGTATAATAAGTAATAATTTCCCCATCAACAATATTTTAATCTTCTAATAAGGTTGTTTCTTAGTGGAATATCTTTTATACTGAGGTTTATAAAGATATCTTAAATGGAAAAGGGTTTGGCATCGAAGACGCAAGACCTTCAATAAACCTTGCTTATGAGATTAGAAACTTCAAAATATAAAAATACTAAAAATAATTTAGCT
>JAGODS010000051.1 GCA_017998135.1 Bacteroidales bacterium | reverse complement strand
TTGATTTTTTAATAGAAATAATGATTGCGAAGATAAATTAATTAAGATAATGCGACTTATTTTTTTTCTTCAAATTTTCAAATTGAAAAATAATAGTAAATTTGTATTTGTTTTTTAACCTAAATATTTATATGAATAAGGTTGTTTTTAGATTATTATTGTTAGCAGGAGTTATTTTTATAATTTATTTTATTTCCTGTAAGAAAGACGAGGATGTAGTGACCCGAGAAGATTATATAGGAAACTGGCATTGTGTTGAATCAAGCACTTTGCTTGGAAAATCTAATTATGATGTAACATTAAAAGCCGATCCTGCAAATTCTGAAGGAATACTTATTGTTAATTTTTTTCATCTTGGCGAAGATACTGTTGCTACAGCTACAGTTGACAAAACTAATATTACTATATCTAAACAGTTTATATGTAAACAACAAATCTGGGGAAGTGGTTCTCTGAGCAATAATACAATAAGCTGGTCTTATTCTGTAGATGATGGTGCGGATATTGATAAAGTTACGGCTACTTATACTAAGAAATAGTCTTATTTCTTTTCTTCCTGCAACCTTGTGAGATTATTAATTACTTCGTCGTAAATTTTATTAATTAATTCAGGGTTTTTCGAATAATATTTAAAACTTGTTTCAAACTGCTCTTTGGTTGTTTTATGTTTATCAAAAATAGATTTATAATATCCTGTTGCAAGTTTGTTACTATCTTTAGCATTTTCATTAATGGTTAATATAGCTTCGGCGATATTAATATCTGTAAGGATACTAATCATAGTATCTCTATGAATAATGCCTGAATCAGCCTGCTTGGCGGTTTTATTGGTGCAGGCATTTAAAATAATAAGTAAAAGGAAAAAAATTTTTTTCATAGTATAGAGTCTCAGATGTTATCAAAATTAATAAGTTTGCCTTTAAATGTTTCGTTAAAATGATCTTTTTCGAAGACAAGGTTTCCATTAACGAAAGTGTGTGTAACCTTTGCATTAAAAGTCATATTATCATAAGGTGACCAACCGCATTTATAAAGAGTATTATTCCTATCAGCAGTCCATTTATTATCAAAATCAAGTATAGCGAGGTCTGCATAATAACCTTCTCTTATGAAACCACGTTTATTTATTTTAAAGCAAATAGCAGGATTATGACACATTTTTTCAACAAGTTTTATTAATGGAATATGATTTGTTTTAAAAATATTCAAAGCCAGTGATAGAGAATGCTGAATTGAAGGAATGCCCGAGGGAGCTTCCAGATATGGTTTTTCTTTTTCTGCCAAAGTATGAGGAGCGTGGTCAGTGGAAATAAGGTCAAAATAGTTATCAATAAGAGCTTTTAATAAGGCAGCCTTATCCTTTTTGGTTTTTATTGAGGGATTGCATTTAATTAAATTTCCCAGCGTATTATAGAATGAATCATCAAAAAGCAAATAATTTACACAGACTTCAGCAGTGATTTTTTTAGTTGATAAATCAGTTGAATTATTTAATAGAGATATTTCTTTTTCAGTAGAAATATGAAGTAGGTGTAGCCTGCTATTATATTGTCTGGCAAGTCTAATAGCCATTTCTGAAGAAACAAAACAGGCTTCTTCGCTCCTAATAACAGGATGACAGTTAGGCTTAATCTCTTGTTTTGAATTTTTTTTATAATTTTCAAGATTAAGTTTTATAATAGTATCGTCTTCGCAATGGGCGGCAATTAAAGTGTTTTCTAACTGGAAAATCTTTAAAATAGCTTCATTATTATTAACAGCAAGATTACCTGTTGATGAGCCGAGAAAGATTTTAATTCCTGGTGTAGTTTTTTTATCAATATTTTTAAGGTCTTCAAGATTATCTTTAGCCGCAGCGATATAAAAGGCGAAGTTGGCAAGGCTTTTATTTTTAGCAATTTCAATTTTTTCTTTTAGTATATCCCTTGAAGTTACAGGGGGTATAGTGTTAGGCATATCAAAGAAAGAAGTAACTCCTCCAGCAATAGCAGCCTTTGATTCGGTTAATAAGTCGGCTTTGTGAGTTAAACCAGGGTCGCGAAAATGAACATGGGTATCAATAATTCCAGGAATAAGAAATTTACCTTTACCGTGAATTATTTTTACTTTGTCATCTAAACCGTATATCTCCTCTTTTTCAGCAAAGAGTTTATAAATTAAATTATCCCTGATATAGACAGAGCCACAGAAAGATTTATTTTCATTAATTATGTTAATATTTTTTATAAGGTATTCGTTTGGCATATAAAATAAGGTGAGAACAAAGAAAAGAGAAAAACTAATTAACCTGAAGTATATTTATTAATAAAAATTCTTTTTATTGAATATACTATAAAGTCTGAGTTTAATAACTCCTAAAATAGCTTCTTTGAATATACCTTTAGACATTTTAGACTGCCCATGCATACGGTCAACAAAAATAATTGGAACTTCTTTGATTTTAAACCCCAGCCTCCAAACTATATATTTCATTTCAATCTGGAAAGCATAACCTGTAAATTTTATCTTATCAAGGTTAATAGCTTCAAGGACTTTGCGAGTGTAACATTTAAAACCGGCAGTAGTGTCCATTATTTTCATCCTTGTAATAAATCTCACATATTTAGAAGCAAAATAAGACATAAGTACCCTGCCCATAGGCCAGTTAACAACATTAACTCCTGAAATATATCTTGACCCGATAGACATATCATTGCCATCAAGAGCGCAGGCTTTATGAAGTTTTGGTAAATCATCAGGATTATGCGAGAAATCGGCATCCATTTCAAAAATATAATTATAATTTCTTGCTAATGCCCATTTGAAACCGTGAATATAGGCTGTACCAAGACCTAATTTACCTGTTCTTTTTTCAAGGAACAGCCTGTCTTTAAATTCTAAAGCAAGATTTTCTACAATACCGGCAGTCCCATCCGGCGAATTATCATCTATAATTAACAAATTATAGGTTTTATCAATATTAAGGACAGCGCGGATAATATTTTCAATATTATCCTTCTCGTTATATGTTGGTATGACAATTATACAGTCTGACACAAGTGCAGGTTTTTATATTTAAAAAAGCGGGTAAAAGTAAATAATTTTATAATATCAGAGATGAAAAATATTTTTTTGTTATTGTTTTAATAGCTGTCTCTCCAGTCAGTCTTCTTTGTAAGTTTCAGGTCTTGAAGCACATTTGCCTTAACTCGTATTGTGAAATTATAGCTTTTTCTAAAACCTGTCGGTATCCAGTTGAAAACAGCTTCCCAGCAATGCAAATCCCTGTATATATTAATTGATGTATAAGAAAATTCCTTAGTTTTAAAATCTATACCTGAGTTAAAACCAATTTTCCATTTTTTTGTAAGATTTATATTGCCATTAAAATTTAGAGTCTGGATTTGGTTTTTTTGAAAATCTTTACTATAGACGCTATATGCCGAACTATGCTGGAATGAATATGAAATATTAAGATCCCAGGGTATGGCATAATCTGTTTCTTTATTAGTGTTGTTCTGTGATTTATTTGCTGTTTTATTAAGCAAGTCTTTGAAGCCCTGAGGTCTGAGACTCCAGTTAATACTCAAAGCCCAGTCTGAAGAGCTGAGCCGGAATAATCTTTTATTTTCTTTCCATTCGCTTTTATTCCATCGTCTGCCTATAGAATCCAGATAATAGGGGTCTAAAACGCAGCCAAAGCGTATATCAATGTTCTTAAACAGAGTCGTTCTTCCGCTTATGTTTATCAGAGACCATTTCATACTATCTTTTGCCAAATCTAAAGATTCTGAAATGGTAAGATTATCTATAAGAGTTATTTTTTTAAATCCGCTGACAGTATCTTTAGCCGACCTGACTTTAATTTCAATATTATTAGAAAGGGCAAAATTGAAAGAGCCTGATTCGGATTGCGGAGCTGAACCATAAATACCATTCTGGTTTTTTGAATATTTTACAAGTTCTAAAGAGGTAGTATCTATATAATAATTATAGTAGCCCCAAAATTCTTTGCTGAAATCTGGATTATATCTAAAACTTGCAGTGGGGGTTAGAGTATGTCTTAAAGCTCTGATAAAACCTTTTTTAAACTGGAACATCCCATAGAGTCGGGTACTAAAAGATGAGGATAAGTTAAAATCTCTGACAGCATTAAAAGAGTTAATTGTATCTGTTATTAGTGAATATACATTATTTTGGTTCGCAATCCATTGTTTTTTAATATATGAGAAATACCATTTTTCAGAATAATTAAAGGAATTAGTCATAGTCAAATGTTTTAGCAGGTTAATACTGCTGCTGATAGGTATATTATGCTTAATCCCATTATTCATTTTGTCAAAAATATTTTTATTAAACAGCAGGCTGTCGTAAGTAGATATTTGATTTCTTGCTTCTAAATTATAAGATAAATTAATGTTTTCATACCATTTCGGTTTGCCTACTCTTAAAGCTTTCTGAAATGGATTGTAACGTTTAGTTGAGAAACTAAGTTCAGGAATTGATAAATCAACTACTTTGCTTTGTGTATTTTGACTATGGCGCAGGTTTAAAGAAAGATTATTGTTTTCGGCTATCACTGTAGAATAAGAAATTGATGATTGAAAAGTATTACTTAGGTAGTCGTTTGTTGTTGTGGGATTAAATGAATTATATTTGCTGGAACCAGCTTTTACATTAGCACTGAAACGGCTGTTGGGTCGGGCTTTAGGGTCCTGGTTGTGTAGCCAGGTAATAAAGAAATCTTTATTTTTCTGGTAATCAGGTAAAGTTTTTTCGCTAAGTATATTAATAGCGTAATTAAGGTCAAAATCACCATTATATTTATATCTTTTAGCATAGCCTGTATTTGTTTTGAGCGCCCAGCTACCGCGCGAATAAATATCGCCCCTAAAAGTCATATTAACATAATCATTAATACCCCAATAATAACCTCCGTTTTCAAGAAAAAAACCTCTGTTGGCAGATTCACCGTAAGCAGGAATTAGGATGCCAGATTGTCTGCCTTTTTTAATAGGAAAATATCCGAAAGGTACCCCAAGCGGTAAAGGTATGTCCTCTATAAAAAGCAATGCAGGTCCGCTGACTATTTTATTATCAGGAATTACTTTGGCTTTATTGAATTTAATTGAGAAATGAGGATCTTTATGTTCACAGGTAGTATAACAGCCTTTTTTTATGAAAATTATATTATCGGGCATTCTTTTAACTTTTTGACCTAAAATATAACCTTCGCCTTCTTTACTTTGTATATTTTTAATTATACCTTTCTTAGTTTTAAAATTATAAGTAATGACATCCGAATTAAAATTGTCATTCTCTTGTTTAAATTCAGGTATTCCATAGATTTTGCCAGCAGTATCCTTGCTAAAGGTTGCAGTCATAACATTGTTTTTAAAATCAATTTCTATATATGCAGCTTTGATGTTTATATTTTCATAAGTAATATCTGCCTCATTAAAAAGAAAGATTTTTTGCTCTGCAACATTAACTGTAATTGAATCTTTCGCCTTATAGAATACTTCTGATTTTAGAAGAAACGTAGTTTTTTTAGCCCCTACACTATCTTTTTTGTTAATAGTATCCTGTGCGGATATATTATGGGCAAAAAAACAAAATAAGATAAACGAAGCTACGTTTAACTTAAACAGAGTTTTCAACAATATATAGTTGTAAAACTGTTGATAATATTTTTTTATATGTAAAAAATTGAGCGAAATAATGTATAATTTTGGGGCTTCAAAATTAAATAAAATATTAAAGGTGAAACGTTACTTTAAACATTTTATAATATTAATAATATTAATAGTAACTCTGGGCAATGCTCCGTATGTTGCTAATGACAGACTTATCAAAATAGTTTTAGATGCCGGCCACGGAGGTAAAGATCCTGGTTGCGTCGGTTTAAAATCTCAGGAAAAAGATGTAGCTCTTGACCTTGTTTTAAAAGTCGGCAATTATATAGAAAAAAGTTTTCAGAATGTAAAGGTCTATTATACAAGGCGTGATGACCGTTTTGTTGAATTATACCAAAGAGCCAAAATCGCTAATGATATAAAAGCTGATATTTTTATTTCAATACATTGTAATGCAAGCAAGGCTACTGACGCTTATGGAACGGAAACTTTTGTTATGGGTATTAATAAAATTCAGGCTAATTTAGATGTGGCAAGAAAAGAAAATGCTGTAATTTTGAAAGAAGAGAACTATGAAAAAAAATATGATGGTTTTGATCCAAATTCGCCTGAAGCTAATATAATTTTCGCTCTTTATCAGAATGCATTTTTAGACCAGAGTCTTAACCTTGCTACTAAAATTCAGCAACAATTCCATAATATTGGGAGATTTGACAGGGGCGTCAAACAGGCTGGTTTTCTCGTGCTTTATAAAACTGCGATGACAGGCATATTGATTGAAGCAGGTTTTCTTAGTAATCCTGAAGAAGAGAAATTCTTAAATTCACAAAACGGACAAAATCAAATAGCTTATTCCATTTTTAAAGCTTTCAGAGAGTATAAATATGAACTTGAAGGGAAAAAACTTTTAGCCAATAATTCAAAGGATATTATTGATATTAATAAAGATGATGTGTTAATAGAACCTCCAAAAAAAGATGCAATTACAAATATTGAATTAAAAGATAAAAAAGATAGTATAAAAAAAGATAGCATTAGTAAAAATATTAATTTAATTAAAGATAATCCTCCTAATAAACAGGATTTGATTTTTAAAATTCAAATTGCAGTCAGCCGTGAAAAAAAAGCCCTGAATAAAGGAGAATTTACTAAAATCAAAGAACCTGATTGTTTTGAAGAAAATGGAATTTTTAAATATACTTCTGGTAATTATTTTAATTTGGAAGAAGCTAAACGTGAACAGGAGATACTTAAACAATCAGGTTATAAAGACGCTTTTGTTATCGCCTTTTTTAAAGGGAAGAAGATAACTATGAATGAAGCTTTGGAGATATTGAAAAATAATAAATAGTCTTTTGCTTTTTATTTTTTTATAATTTTTCCCTGTATTTAATTTTGCTATTTTGAAAAAAAGAAAAATAATTTTAATAGGTTTTTTAATTGCATTTACATTTGCAATTCTTATCTGGGGAGTTACTTTTATAAAAAATGAAGATTTGTTCTCAGGTAATAAATCTTTTTACGGAGTATATGATAAAATAAGCGGGTTGGTGATTGATAATCCTGTTTTAGTCCGTGGAATTAAAGTAGGCAAAGTTAAAGAAACTGGATTATGCCCCAAGGATAGAAGCAAAGTTTATGTGAAAATTTTATTAACTGAACAGTTAGATATACCCCAAAATTCTATACTTGAAATAGTAAGTGCTGACTTATTAGGTTCGAAAGCCATAGAAATTCATCTGGGCAACTCAACAATGCTTGCAAAGTCAGGCGATACTCTTTCAACCAAAACACAAAAAACTTTGCAGGAGGAAGTAAGTATGCAGGTTCTTCCTCTTAAAAAGAAAGCCGAGCAGCTTATTTTATCTATTGACTCGTTGCTTGCCAGCATACAATCTGTCTTAAATGAAAATACAAGAGAAAATTTAAGACAAAGTATTGAAAATATAAGAGTCGGCATTGAAAAATTTTCTCAAACCGCAATTAAAATAGATACCTTAATTGATACCGAAACCGACAGAGTGAGGAAAATACTTAAAAATATTGATAATATTAGTGCAAATATAAATAATAATTCTGAAAATATTAATAAAATATTAACCAATCTGGGAGCTATAAGTGATACAGTTCTAAAAGCTGATATAGTTAACACTATTAATAATGCTAATAAAAGTTTTAAATCACTATCAGATATTGTTGATAAAGTTAATAAAGGAGAGGGAAGCCTTGGTATGTTAATAAATAAGGATTCGGTTTACAGGGAATTGGAAGCATCTTCCAATCAGTTAAACCTGCTACTTGAAGATATGCGTTTGCACCCCCGCCGCTATGTTCATTTTTCCGTTTTTGGCAAATCTGACAAAAAAATTAAATATGTAGCACCGGATAAAACAAAAAAATAAAATTCTTAGAATCAGTATTGTATCCATAAATTATTAGATTCAGAATAAAATAAATTTGCAGATTAAAAATATAGCTATATTTTTGCACCCCGAAATTTTTATAAAAGACATTTTATAAAATCTTCGGCAATTTAAAATAATAATGATGATTCTGTAGCTCAGCAGGTAGAGCACATCCCTTTTAAGGATGGGGTCCTGGGTTCGAATCCCAGCAGGATCACTAAATTTTAACTCTCTCCTTCAGGTTTTTCCTGTTTCTCCCTTTTTTATTATTTCTATCAATACCCAGTTAATTATTGCGGATAATTTATGTTTTAGGAGCTAAGCTTTTTGGAAAAGCTTAGCTCCTGTTGGTTTTTAGAATTTGATGAATTTGCGGGTGGTGGTGGAGTTGGGGGATTGGATGCGAGTAAGATAGAGACCTGGCGGGAAGGAGCGGGTGTTGATGGTGAGAGTGGTTTGAGTGGTTTGGGTTTGTGCGTTATAGGGGTTTTGGGTTTGATAGATTGCTTTGCCGTGGATGTCGTAAACAGTGATTAAATGTTTCACATTTTCAAAATGTGAAACATTAATTGTGAGTTCATCGGTGCAGGGATTGGGCGAAAGAGTTATATTTTGCAGGTCGGAATTTTCATCAATACCTAATATAGCTTTATTATTAACTATATTTGACAGGGAGGTGAAGTAAGAGCCTTTAGCTGCTTTTGCTGAAGGATTACATTTATTTTTAGGAATAACTTCAATGGCATAATAAACGACACCTGCAGGCGGATTAATATCGGTATATGAAGTAACTGAAGAGGAAACACTGTCAATCAACTCCATAGAATAATAATTATTTCCGCGCCAAATCCTGCACCTGCCAACTGAGCCGTTATAACCTTCATAAGCTGACCAGGCAAGGTTCCAGTTGCCCTGAAAACCGCTAATCATAAGATGTATGGGTTTGTGCGCTTGAGAATTTGAGGATTCAGTACAGTTATTAGCAGCTTTAATAATATATTTATCAGACTTTTTAGCAGGGTCGGATTTAGTATCTATAAAAATGTTAGTTTCACCTTTTGGAACACTGCCTATCAGCTCATATTCATTTGAAATATAAGTTTCCTTATATATATTGTAAAAAGTTACAATAGTATCAGTATTTTGTTCCCAAATAATAATATTTTTATTTGTGGCGCTGTCAACTGAAACGAGGCAAATATCCTGGTTAATTGGTAAGTGTTGCCTAAAATTAACTTCTGCTTCATTGGATAAACTCTTAGAATCTTTTACCTTAACAGTTAGTTTTTTATTTGTATGGTCAAAAAAAGAAGGCTTAGCTGAGCAATATTGAGTAAAAGCATTTGTATCTCCATTATCCCATTTATAGTAATAGGGCGGAGTACCGCCTGTTACTTCTAAAGTAACATTATTGCAACTGTCATTACATACTGTAATGAAAGGATAATTCTCCGGAACAACTTTACCATTGACAAGTATTGTTACATTGAGTTGTCCCATTGCAAGCCGACTAATCATCAGGCTGCTTAAAACGATTAAAAAAATAGTTTTTTTCATTTTGTTAATAATTTAAGTTTATAATTTAAACCTAACAGGTCTTAAAGACCTGTTAGGTTTTTTTTAATTTTATTTAAGTTTAATCATATTTTTGCTATCAATGGTTTTGCCGTCGGCTACAAGGGTATATGAATAAATACCTGAACTCAAATCCTGTCCGAATACTTTAAGCATACCTTTGCCTTTTTCAGTTATCTTAACAGTTTTGAGCACTTTGCCTGTGTTGTCGGTAAATATAATTTGTGCAGAAGAGACATTTTCAGGAATAAAATAACTGATAATAGTGCTTTCAGCAAAAGGATTAGGCACATTTTGGTCAAGGACTATAGCCTGGGCATCCGACAGTTCAACATCCTGCATTATCAATTTCTTTTCTCCGCTGTTCTTGCTGCAACATTCATTAACCAAAGCTTCAAGCAGCGTCAGACGTTCATTAAGTTTTGCAATTTTAGAAGTATCAATCATTGTTTGTTGCTTATTTATCAAATTCTGTAAAGAATCGCTTATCGTTTCCTGATTTTTTATTTTAGTCTTCATAGAATCAATCATACCCTGCTGTTCCTGAACTGCTTTAACAAGAGGAACGACAAAAGTGGAATAACCTATAGTGTAATTATCTTTTTCATTAACAGGTTTGTGAACACCATCAAAACTATAACCTATTTCATTAGCAGTTGCTTCAACTTCCTGAGCGATGAAACCTGTCTGAATTAAAGCTGATACTTCCTTTAAACGTTCATAATATCTTTTTTTAGCATTTTCATCTTTAATAGTATCCATTCTTTGTTTAATTCCGATAAATTCATCTATTTTTTGAGCGTCAAATGTATAAGTAATGGGTCGTAATTTTTTAATAAAAATTAAACCTGGAACATCTTCCTTAATATTTTCTTTAAACCTTCCATCGGAAAAATTATGCCATGCACCGTACCCCCCTGTAATATCTGTATTAGCTGAGGTGCCAATTTTAATTTGATTTTCAGCAGTAGTACGAGCATTATATCCTAAAGCAGTCGTTCCATTCAAATTATTATAATCAACATCTGCTAAGGCACCTAAGGCAGAATTGTAATTGCCGCTGGTATTAAAATTTAAAGCACCTGATCCGATTGCTGTATTGCTATTTCCACTGTTATTATTTGCAAGAGCATTCCAACCCATTGCAGTATTTCCATATCCTGAAGAATTATCTTCAAGAGCCGAACAACCTACTGCTGTATTAGCTGCACCGTTGTTCCAAAATAAAGATAAGTAACCTAAACCTGTATTATTAGAGCCTGTACTATTTGAATACATAGAGAAAGTTCCGACTGCTGTATTTCTATAACCATTATCTGATGCAGTGGGCTGATTTGAATATAAAGCTTGATGGCCTACTGCTACATTTTCCCCATTAAATGCAGTAGTATTATATGACATAGTATATAAAGCCTGACTCCCTATTGCTGTATTATTACTATTATTCCTGTTATTATAAAGAGCTTTGTAACCTGTAGAAGTATTATAAGTGCCTGTGGTATTACTATACAAACTATAAGTTCCAATTGCAGTATTCCTATACCCCGTGCTTGTTGAAATAGGTTGATTTGAATATAAAGCTTGATAGCCTATTGCTACATTATCAGCATCAAATGCTGTATTATAAGACATAGTATATAATGCCTGGTAGCCTATAGCAGTATTATTTCTTACTTGTCGGTTATTAAGAAGCGTCTGACAACCAATTGCAACATTAGCAGAAGCAGTTGTATTGTAATAAAGTGAATTAAGACCAATAGCAGTATTTGTACTTCCTGAAGTATTGGAATACATACTATTATATCCAATTGCAGTATTAGATGTTCCTGACGAATTACTCCGAAGCGAAAATGTACCAAGTGCAGTATTATAGTCTCCGGTATTTAAATAAAGGGATGCATGACCAACAGCTGTATTTCCGACTCCTGTTTGATTAGTATAAAGAGAATAATAACCTATAGCTGCATTATAATTTCCAGTAGTATTTGCATTAAGTGCCTTTGATCCTACTGCTGTATTATAAGTACCAGTAGTATTTAGTTTGCCACTTTCGTAGCCCATAAAAGTATTATTAGTACCGGATGTGATAGCATTCCCGGCTGTATAGCCAAGAAAGGTATTATAAGCAGACATATTAATTAAGCCCCCTAACTGATTATTGACTTTAAATTTAAGGTCAATATTATTAGTAGAGCCAAGAAAATCGCTACTATATAAAGAATTACCAGAAGTTGACCAATCAGATTGAGATTGAACATTAACTGAAATACTGCATATCAATACGAATAGCAGTAAAAAAACTTTATTATTTTTCATTTTTGTATATATTTAATTAATAATTATTT
>JAGODS010000381.1 GCA_017998135.1 Bacteroidales bacterium | reverse complement strand
GCCAAACCCTGCGGCAAAGCAAATTCTGATTTAAGAATATGGTCAACAGCACGAACAATAAAATTAACAATGGGCTGAGGTGTGTACCAGACACCTCTTGCTTTTCTTAATTTAGGGTCATATTCACTTAAAAAGTTTTCGTAAAAATGTATTATAGGGTCTTCAGTTTTAGTAGCTTTACCATAATCTTTAAGCAATTCTCTGACATTGCAGGCTAAAAATATTTCAGCCAAACTATTAACAACCCATTTTATACGATCATCAATATCAGGTCCTGCAATATAACCAAATAACTTACGTAAGAAAGGATTTGACTTTGGAATAAGTTCTGCGGCTTCCTGCCTTGTAAAATTTTTTATAGTCGGGTCGTGCAGACGTGCAGCAAACATTCCATAAACGATGGTCTGGGCATAAACATCAGCAAATTCATTAGCTTTGATATCGTGAATAAGAACATTTCTAAAAGCTATCATCTGATCCTTTAGGGTGCTATCTTCCTCGTTAGATTCATCACTTATAAGAGCTTTTTCGATAATATCAGAAAGCAAGCGTGCTTTGGCAGCCATCATTTCAGCTAATTTTTCTGAGCTTTTAATTGTTTGCCCTGTAAAAGAGCAAAAATCTTTTACCAGATTATTAAAAGAATCAAAATTTTCAGGCTTCGCAACTATCTTATTACCTTGAATTTCTCCTAAAGAAATAGAAGTTATAAAAATACCGTCAATAAATAACTTAAATTTGATATAATCAGTTATAATAAGATTTGCTAGAGAAGCTTTGTATCTGTCAAATTGTTCTTTATAAATCTTATTATCTATATCTGCTCCAATATCTTTAGCTTCAATATATCCTATCGGCAAATCATTTTTTGTGATAATATAATCAGGAGCGCCACAAGCTATCCTTGCAGGTTCATTAGTTACAAGAACATCTTTTGCAATTTCTGAAATAAGCATTTGCAAATCGGAACGATAAGTATGCTCGGTAGATATGCCCGATTTGAAATGTTTATTAAGATTAGATATATAGTCTTGAATATTCATTATTTTGCAAACAAAATGAAAATAACGTTTTATTTCTGCGCAACAAAATTACATTTATTCTAACCTGATTAATTCATGAATTTTTTCAAAAAATACATCTCCCGCAGATTTCGCAGATTTTCGCTGATATTAATTTTTTCTGCGTTTATCTGCGTTATCTGCGGGAAACTCTAATGAGTAACTTTTTTGTATGAATTATAAAGGTTAAATATTAAAACATAAATTCAATTAATAAATGCAACTCATAGAGGAAATAATAGCATCAAAATATAAATCATTCTATTTCTAAAATATCAATGCGAATCTTCATTTTGGAGTTTTTTCATTTTGAGAGCGTCTCCATTATCTTTAATAATAGCCCTGTACCATTTTTCAGGATATTCAGGGTGCAAAGGTTGTGCAGCCTGAGTGTATCCATTTTTCTGAAACTTTCCATCTTTTTCTATTTTAATATTGCCATCCATATATTTCACAAACAAGTATTCTCCAAGTTTACGCCATTTTGCAACTGTCATATCGCCCTGGTTTACAGAAAAATTTGTAATATATTCTCTTGCAGCCTCAGGATTTGTTTTATATAAATCGGCAGCGGCTTTGTCAATCATAGGAACACTTGTAAAGAAATAGTTTTCCAGTTCGGATTGAGTTTTCTGAATATCTTTAATCATATCCGAATATCTTGTATATGCGAAATTAGAAACGAAATTAAAAACCCAGAAAGCAGCATCCCAGCTAAATTCCAGCAAAGAGCCATTACCTTCGGCATAAGACTGTGGAACCCTAATCATACCGCAATACATAGGTACATAAACAGTGCTATAAGAATCATCAACGCTAAACCATATAATACCTCCTATCTGCGAAGGTAACCAGCCGCGGGACTGTGCGACAAAAGAAAAACCTGTCTGCTGCGTTGAAACAGCTCTTTCGTGACAATAATCTACATTATCAACTTTCCAGGTCATAGGTCTCCAACGGTAAGGAGAATTAAAAGGACCGCCGCCGAGGTCTTTAGACATATCAAGCGGAGTGCCTTCATAATGATCTCTCATCAGACTTATAACGTCAGCTATTGTAAGCTTCCTGTCGGGTTTTATATAAAGCGGCATTCTTGCTGAAACATCGCCCATTGTAATATATTTCTCATATTTTGTCATTGAAGAGTTAACGCGGAGAAACCCACACCAAACCCGGGCATCGCAGAACCTGATAGAACCGTAATCAAGCGGGCAATAAGTATCAGCAAAACTAAACTCCTCGTCTTTAGAAGCTTTAAAAAAGCCTCTTTCTCTTGCAAAACTGATGACATCTTTAGAATACAGACAATTTTGAGGGTCGTTAAGAGGAAAAGTTGTAATTCTTGCCTGGTTTGCGTGGCCTGAAATATAACCGTCAGGAATACGAATAGCTACCCAAAGAGCGCCTTTATTATAAGGGAACTTAGCACCGGTTTCCTTTAATTTTTTAATATCTTTATCTTTAAGAACTACAGGTCCTTTACCAATCATTTCCATAATCCATACTTCATTAGGGTCTGAAATAGAAAAAGATTCGCCTGAACTGTAATAACCATATTCATCAGTCAGTTGAGCTATAATTTGTATAG
>JAGODS010000050.1 GCA_017998135.1 Bacteroidales bacterium | reverse complement strand
AAAAGGGTATTTTCTCAATTAAAGTTTTTAATGTATATTTTCTTCCAATATAATAATCTATTAATAAAAGTATAAGAGGCAACGAAACAGCAGAAGGTTTTGAAAGTAGTGAAAGAATAAAATATAATATTATTAAAATGTATTTCTTGGTTTTTTTATCAGATTCTATAAATTTCAAATACTCAATCAGAGCGAGAAAATAAAAAATAGCAAAAAGTACAGTTTTGCGTTGGGAAACCCAGGCAACTGCACCTACATGCAAAGGATGAATAGCAAACAATAAGGCAACAATTGCAGCAGCATTTATATTTTTGGTCAAACGACAGATAAAAATAAAAACCAACCAAACATTAATTAGATGAAAAAGCAAATTAAAAAAATGATAGGGGTGTGGGTCAAACTTCCAAAAATGATGCTCAATGGCAAAAGTAATAAAAGTAAGAGGATTATACATTCCTATAACAGGAGTTTTAAAAATTTTCACAATATTATTCCAGGATAAATCCTGTATAAGCATATTTTGCTGTAAATAAAAGGGGTCGTCCCAGTTAACGAAATCATTAGTAAGGGTTTTGGAAAAAAGAAGAAAAGTATATAAAATAATAGCGCCAATAAGCAAGCGTTGCTTTAATTTGATTTGAAAAGTACTTTTATCGTGCTGAACTTCTAATTTTTTTCTAATAGGTTTTGCCATAGTTTAATATTTTTTTAAAAGAACAATAAATAAAGAACTACCGAATGGTTTGATTTTTATATAAGAATTCTCAAATTTATTAATTTGAAATAAAAAATTATTTAAAAAATCGGGAATTGGCTTTAAATCGGATTTTATCTTAAAATTTTTATTAATTAGCATCTTACATCGCTGAAAATATCTTTTTATAAATATTAAAGCCGAAATAAGAAAATAATTATAAAAAACTTCAGCACAAAGAAAACCGGAACAGTTAAAGGATTTAAAGAATGATTTTTTTGTAAAGCGTTCTGAAATAGAGACGGACAAATCGTGAATTCCCCTAAAGCTTTTAAAAGCAGGCAGATTAATAATTATCAAACCATCTTTATTTAAAATATTTCCGAGATTTTGTATTATGTTCTTTTGTTCATTTTTATTTAAAAAATAAAGAATATCATTGCAAATAATAATATCTGTATTATTAAATTGAAAATTATTGTGAATATCCGTAATATTTGATTTAATAACATTAAGATTACGCTCTTTGCATATATTACAAGCTAAATCTGACAGCTCTACACCGAAAATATTATGAAAACCTTTGCTTTGGAGAAATAGCATCAAGCCCCCAGTACCACATCCTGCATCTAATATCTTAATATGTTTACCTTGTTTATATTTGATTATTTTAGAATAAACTAAGTAATGCAAAAATTTATACCACCAGTGATTTAGTTCATTTTTTTCAATATTGTAATATTCACTATTAATCATTTTCCAGTAACATTTATTAAAGTGATTACGAAATATCCTTTTTAGCATTAATTAATTTTTTTATAGACCATTGCGGAGTTTTATTCTGGTCTAAATACTGTTTTCCGAGATATTCGCTAATAAGACCAAGAAAAACAATTTGAAATCCTGAAAAGGTAAGAATCGCAATAATAATAGAAGTCCATCCCGCAGGCTCACCAAAAAACAATTTGTCAATAATAAAAAATAAAGATAAAATAACGCCTAAAACAAAAACAATAAATCCCGAAATAGTAAAAATCCTTAAAGGAAGCACAGAAAAATTTAGTAACATATTCATCCATAAAGAAACAAGTTTATGAAAGGTGTAATTAGATTTAGGAATTAAACTATCCTTATGCTCAACTATCACTGTTGAATAATTATTGGTTACCCTAAAAATCAGACCATCAATATAGGGAAAAGGACCCTTGTATTTATTAATTTCATTTATAATATCCCTGCTAATACATTTAAAAGAGGATAAATAAAGATTTTTGGGAACAGGAAGTAAAATAGAAGCAAGAAAATTATTAAACCTGCTGCCTAAATTCCTGAAAACATTATGTTTTTTTTCTAAGTATTTTGAATAAACGACATCATAACCTTTATTAGCTTCATTATAAAGTTTAATTATTTCAGAAGGAGGATTCTGAAAATCATCATCAATAACAATTGCATAATCACCAGAACAGTAATTCAACCCGCACATAACAGCATTATGCTCACCAAAATTTTTATGTAAACTGATAAAAACGATATTTTCAGATTTTAAGGAAAGCTTTTCACACAATCCTGCAGATTTATCCTTACTTCCATCATTAATAAGAACTATTTCATAATCAAAAGCAGATAATTCCTTAGAAACTTCATCAACCAGGAGGCAGATAGTTTTTTCAGCATTAAAAACAGGTATTATAATTGAAATTTTCATTTTAATTAATAATTAGTAATCAGAAAAAATATAGTCATCAGGGTCAAAATATTCGGAAGCTGCAACGAGTAAAATAGTATCTTTAGAAACATCAGAAACAATATGCCAGTCTTCAGGATTAAGTATCAAGCATTTATCAGGACTATCAAGGACAAAAACCTGCTTCACTTTTCCATTGTTAGTATATACGGTGCAAGAACCAAAGAAACAGATTAATGCCTGGAAGGTTTTTTTATGCCTGTGCTTTGCTCTGTCAGATTTGTCGAGATTATAAATAAAAAATATCCTTTTTATAGTAAAAGGAATTTCATAGTCTTCAAAAACACTAAGACTACCTCTTGGATCATTAAAAGTTTTTAAATCTAAAATATATGCCATAATACTCGTTTGTAAAAATACATAGTTTTAGCTTTACAAAAAATTGATATATATCAAGGTTATCTTATAAAAACTTAATTGTCAGGCAAAAGAAGGAATTAAAAAAAAATAAAATCGCATAATGCTAATAAGTATAATTACGTAATTTTACCAAAAATAGCCTGTATTTTTACTAATTATATTCCATTAAAATAACCAAAAAAACCTATACGGTTTTTTTAAATTCTGATGGTGTAACCCTTATTTATTGACAATAATCTTATTTATCAAATTTCCATTTAAGGTAATCAGTTTACAGGTATATAAAGCATTGCAAAGATTAGCAGAACTAAAAGAAAAATTATTGTTTCCCTTACTTAAACTTAATTTATGCTTCATAACGATATTGCCTAAAATATCATATATTTCAAATACTGCATTTTGTTCCTTATCACTAAAATAGTGTATTGATAATTTATCAGAAAAATCAGGATATACATAAAAATCATCATTCACCGATACGGGTGAAATATAAGGAAGCGATAAAAACTGATAATTAATACTATTAAAATCCCAATCATTGGCAATACTACCTTCATTAAGTTTGAAAGGAGACAGCTTATCAGCAATTTTCAAAACTTTTGCAACAATGTTAATAACAACATCATTTTCGTTAAGTACAAGTGGCGTTTCCATAGCACTGAAAGCGATATATATTTTATTATCTATATTATTATAAAGCATCCCGTCAATATTTGAAAAAAGATTAAGCACTGCAATATCAGATTTATCATATTCAAAAACCAAACCTAAAGCGCCTGCTTCAACATACTGAGAACAGGTAATAGGAATAGAAATAATATTATTAATATCAGTTTTAATTTCCCCTTTATATTTAACAATTAGCGTCGGGTCAGATTTTTTGGCAGATGGTGGATAAGAGCCGTTCACATCTCCCGAACAAATAGCACGTTGGTTAAACTCAATATTTTTATTGTCAAGCACAATTTCTCCCATATTTTCAAAGAGCCAGTCCGATACTTTGAATTTACTGACAAGTCCAATATAACGCCTGTTAATCATCAAAGCATCTAACGGGTTCACTTTTTTATCATTAGTTACATCTGCTGCTAAAATCCTGAAGTTATTGGCAAAACTATACTTACCGAGATAATAGCGGTTTATAATAAGTGCATCAAGCGGGTCGGAACCTTTGAAGCTCTTTTTTGTAGCATAATCAAGATTATAAGAGCCTTTGTTTAAGCCCGGAAAAACAAAATACCCATTATTATCATTGCTTGTAGAATCAATAATATCTCCAAGTTTATTTTTAAGATACAGCTTTGTCAAATTAACAGGTGTAAAGTATTTATTATCATAAAGTATTTTACCGGTAATAGCAGGCTTATTGCCAACCGAGAGTATAGCAATCTGAAACTCCTTAGAACCACATTTATTTGCAATAGTGCAAAAGTAAGTTCCCGAGTCAGCAGGCGAAAGCGATTTAATAACAAAACTATTCCTGACCGAATCTGTAAGTATTACGCTGTCTTTCTTCCATTGATAAGAAAATGGGCTATTGCCTTCAGGCTTTAGATTTAAATCAAATTCTTCACCCGTAAGCTTATAAAAAATATTAAGACTATCTTTGATAGCCGGCAAAATACATTTATCAGTAACTTTAGAACAAACAGTATTTTCCATACCTTCAGTATGAACGACTCCATTAAAATTTTTAGCAAGAGCATAAAAACATAAATTACTGTCAGAAGGAAGATTTAAAAGTTTTATTTTGTCCCAATTTTCTTTAGTAAGAAAAGTATCTTTTGTGGCGAAAACTCCGTCAGGCTGTAAATATTTTTTCATTGAGGGACAGTAAATAGCATAAGTAGTATATGCAGGATTTTCAACAGGATACTCAGGTTCTAAACTTAATTCTATTGAATTTTCGCCTGTGTTGTTAATAACAAGATTAGGGAAGTCGCAGGCAGTATAAGCAGGAATGCTAAGAGAAGTCCAGTCGCACCTGGCAGAACCTTTATAAACCTGCATTTTATAATAAAAGGCTTTATTGGGAAAGTCGCCTAAATAATGATGAAAATACGGATTTTTACCCTCATATAAACTTTTCCAATTGGATAAATCATCTGAATATTCCAGAACATAGCCATCAGAGCCTTTAACCTCAGTCCACCTAATTAATAAAGAATGGTCTTTGCCATTAGCAGGATTAAAAATATTAGCATAAATTCCTTTGGAAATCATAACAACAACGGATGAAGCAGCAGAGGAAAGACAGGTATTAGAACCATCACAGCGTACTTTGACTATGAATGTATTTAAACCTAATTTGGCGGTAGCTTTGGCATTGGTATAATCAGCACTCCATAGTTCTGTAGCAGAATTAAAATTGGTACCATCAAAATATTTAGCCCCGTTAAACCAGGAATACACCCATTTAGTCTTACAATTAGTACCTCCTTTAATTTCCGATTTAAGCAGCAGGGTTTCGCCCCCTCCTCCCCTACTACAGTAAGCATAACCTTCATTTATATTATTAATAAAGGCAACAACTGAGGGAGGTTCACAACCGCAGCCTTCAACCTTAACAACGACATCATCAGTATTTGACAAAGGGCAATTGGGATTGGTACCTCCGGTTGCAGTCACCGTATAAGTAGTAGTTGTTGTAGGACTGGCGAGCGGATTGGCAATATTAGGATTATTAAGACCTTCAGTAGGCGACCACCGGTAAGCATTACCGCCGGTAGCGTTTAATTGAGCACTCTCACCAAGACAGATAGACTGGTCTGCACCGGCATTAACTTTGAGGGTAACACCCTTCTTAGCTTTAATTGTATAATCACATACATCTCCCGCCAGTCCATCAATCATAATATAATAAGTTTTACCTGGTATAAGTTTAGGCAAGTTTTTATAAGGCAATTGAAGAGTAAGAGTTTTGCCCGCATTATAATAAGATAAATTTCCAGTGGTGTAAGCTATATCGGAAATAAGTTTGAAATTATTACAATCGTCGCCCGAATAAACGGCGAGTTGAATACCTTTAGAACAGGTTCCCACCTTAATCTCAATAACTGCATCGGTAGAATCTGCAGTAAAAGTAACCCAGGAATTATTTTGCATAGTACCATTAAACAGATCGCACATTTCACACATATTACCTGGCAAATCGGAAGTATAATAATCGCTGGTATTGCCATAATAGCCATCTAAATTGCAAATTTCAGGCGCATTATAACAAAAATTTTGTGCCGGAGGATTTTTTTCTGTGCCTCCTGGAGCTGAAGGTTTTGTTTCGCATGTAATCAAAGCAGACCAGCCTAAAAATATATTGGATGATGATGTATTGGCTGAGGTAAAACGAAAAGTAAGATAGCTTGATGAAGAAAATATATGGTAAAGCCCCAGACCTGAATAACCATCAACTCCGGTATATTTATGCATTAAAGGGCTACTGGTATTTGGTCCGTCATAGATATATAGAAAATCTTTTGATAAAATATAAAGCGAACCTTCGCCAGTTTGAGTATTATAGGTAAAATTACCTACACCATCAACATTCCCGAAAATAATTTTTAGTCTTTTTGCAGAAGAACCTGAATAAAAGGTTATATAATAATCCTCCCCTATTTTATATTGGTAAAAAGTACCGGTAAAAGAAGCATTACTACTTTGGAAAATTACTTTACAACTGTTGTTTGAAATATTAATAGTCTGCCCTGAATTTTTCTTGATATTATAAACAGTCTGGCTATTAACTTGAAAAAAAGAGAAAAGGACTAAAGAATAAAAAACAAAAAAAATGATTTTTTTCATAGTATTCAATATTTATTTTTTCTGCAATATTACAATATTTTTAAATACTACATAACATTAATAAATAATTTTATGATAAAAAGCAATATTTTATTATTACATTAACCTCATTAATTCATGAATTTTTTCAAAAAATAAATCTCCCGCAGATTTCGCAGATTTTCGCTGATATTAATTTTTTCTGCGTTTATCTGCGTTATCTGCGGGAAACTCTAATGAGTAACTTTTTTGTATGAATTATAAAGGTTAAATCATTAATTAAAAAAAATAAGAACTCATTTAATAACTTAGATTTTTGCCAATTTGTCCGTAAAAAATAATTTTTTGTTAATTATAATGTTACAAATAAAAAAAGCCTCACAAAGACAAGGCTTTTGAAATATTAATTGTAGCCCCACAAGGAATCGAACCTTGATTTAAAGTTTAGGAAACTTCCGTTCTATCCGTTGAACTATAGGGCCGCTTTTATTGATAATCCTTTATTGAAATCGTTTGCAAAAGTATAAAAAAATATATAACAGGGTTAGGGTTGAGTTTTTATTTATCTATCAGCGGTATTATTTATTACAACATAAATAGGCTAAGCATATAGAGGTTGGCAGAGCTATCTCATTCCCCAGAAACTATATAAAAAATAACAGCATTTATTTTATAGCTGAAAAATCATTAAACAGCTTTAGTTTATTAAAAAAATAGTAATTTTGTAGCTTTAATTTTAACATTAATAATATGAAAAAAACAATTTTACTTTTAGCATTATTATCTCTGTTAGAAAAGGCTTATTCACAATGGCCACGTATATTTTTTGACACTCTGATTACATTTGAACAACCCACAAAATTTATTAAGATTGACAGCTCTAATCATTCAAATCTATGGCAGATTGGCAAACCAAATAAGAGCTATTTTGATTCAGCTTACAGTGTTTCTAACGCAATCATTACAGATACATTTAACAATTACACAGGCAATAATACTTCGGCTTTTGAATTTACAGTAAAACTTAAAAATATAGGGATTGCCTGGGGGTCGGGTGAATTATCATTCTGGCATAAATTTGATATGGATAGTTTATTTGACGGAGGTTACATAGAAGTTTTATATGACACCAATAAAACCCCTTTAAATATAATTTATGACACTCTTAGTATTCAGTATTATCCAACTAATTTTTACAAAAAACAAGATACTATTTCAGGAAAAATACCTGCATTCACAGGACGTTCCAATGGCTGGGTGCAATCAAAATTTCAATGGGTGTGGTTAATTGGAGTAAAGAAATACAAACAAATCTGGGAAATTGATTCATTAAGAATAAGATTTGTATTTAAAAGCAATTCTAATAAGACTAATTATGAAGGCTGGATGATTGATAATATAGGGGTTACAATATACGAACCTGTAGGCGGAGTTAATGAACTTTATAATCAAGAAGCTTTATCAGCATATATATATCCTAATCCGCTTACAGAAAACTCCATTCTGACTATGACTAACCCGGGATTAAACGTCAAAAAACTGGAAATCTATAACATTATTGGGGTGAAGGTAAAAGAAATTGTAAATATTAAACACAAACAACTTGCTTTAAAGAAAGCAGAATTTTGCCCGGGCATATACTATTATAGAATTACCTCAGATAATAATAAGGCAACTTCAGGAAATTTTATTGTTGATTAACCCGATGTATTTCTTTAACTGCCTTTAACTCAGTTAAGATATAAAATTTTCAACCCATACTATACCAAGTATTCCCGTATAACCTCTTATAATTATACAAACTACATCCAAAAGGGTTTAAAGATATTTTATATCTAAATACTAAGCTTCCTCTTTTTATATTTAACTCTTTTTTCTTCAGCAAACATTTTAATTTGCTGTTCTTCGGGTAGCTTTTTTAGATAATTTGAAATAAAAAGTTCTTTACCTGTCTGGTCTGAGCAGGGAGTTTGATTACGCATACCGTAAGTAAGATTCCAACTCATCACATTTGCAAAAGAAAAAGCATCTCGTATAAAAGGACTGTCATCATAGGTCAACAACCATTTATGTTCGCATTTTTTCATTACTTCTGCAAATCTGTAATGGTCAAAGTTTTTATGCAAATTCCCATTTTTCCCATAAAGAGATGATTTGACAGAAGAATAATAAGGAGGGTCAAGAAAAATAAAAACATCTTTACCCGCTACCTGAACAACCTGCTGATAATCGGAATTAGTAACTAAAGTATCCGATAGCAGGCTATCCAAATTATTCAGCCGCTCAATGCTGGAAACTGTAAACCTGCCTTTAAAAGCTGCTTCTGAATATCCTCCGCTCTCACTCGTACCTGAAAAAGTTATCCTGTTATAAATAAAAAAGGCAGCAGCTAACTCTAAATCATTAAAACTGCCGATATTTGTATTTAAAAATTTATACAGAGCCTTGCCTTCAGAATACTCATTTCTCCACTTCCAAACCTGTTTAATAAGCTCATCTAAGTTATATTTACAATTACTCCAAAAAGAAAACAAAGATTTATGCAGGTCATTAACCCAATATTTTCTGTTTGGATACCTCTGCTTAAGATAAAAGAAAACAGAACCGCCTCCCAGAAAAGGCTCCCTGTATTCCTTATATTCAGGAATTAACATAGCAATTCTATCAACAGCCCTGCTTTTTCCACCCGGATATCTTAACGGACTCTTCAACATAAATTATCCCCTTTGTATTGTTATATAAAAACCATTAGTTTTTGCTTCTTCAAATAACTTTTGAACAGTATTTTTTTTAGATTCATTAAAACGATTATTTTTAAAAAAGTTATTTAAATCATTGACTTTTGCATCCGAATTTAATTTACCCAGAATTTTACAGGAAGTTAAGCTTAAAACCGGTTTAGACTTATAAGTATTATTCTCTATCTTAATTTCAGACAAATTGCAATATAAAATCATTTTAAGCAAAGCATCTTTTATATCATTTTTGCTTGGTAATAATGAAGAATTGCTATGTTTACTTTCAATTAATGAGATGATTTTATCTTCAATCAGAATTTCATCAGTAGTCAAAAAATACAGACCGCCTAAATAATTTTTTATAGTTATTGTAGCCTTAGTCAGCGTTTGCAGCATTTCTTTAGGTTGTAATGTTTTCTGTTCTCTTTTTGCTGCTGCTTCTGCTTTAATTCGTGATGTATTCATAAATACTTTTACATCTTCTTCAAATTGCTTTTTGAAATCATCAAGACCCTTACTGCTATGAAACTTAACTCCTGTTTTCTTGCTTATATGCTGATAAGAATATTTAATCTTATCAATGAGTATTGCAAGATTACTGTTTATCTCCTTTAAATTCCAATGCAAAGCAGAACTATGATAATTACTTATTTCTTTAATTTTATCAATAATATATGCATTATCAAACTGTTGTTTTGTAATTTTATCATACCTTGATTTATGCTTTTCAGCTTTATGATAATAAGCGAAAATAACATAAACATCGAGCAGACTCATCAAAGAGACAGTGTCCCATTGAATAAAATCCCTGTCCCCTTCAAACCCCTCGTCTTTAATAACAGGAATAACAGTTATTTTCTTTGAAATACTAAGAGTATTATAAACCCTCTCAAAAGGATAAGAACGTGTTCTTTTAGGCGATACCCATTTAGAAATTGCAAAATATATGTTTTTATCAATAATGGCACAAGAAGCAGGGGCGCTGTTAATATCAAACTCCTTAAATTCAATCTTCCTGAGCTCCTTGCCAAAAAAACTCTTATACTCAATACCTGTAATCAGGGCTGTAATATTCATTGCTTATAAATAAAAAGCGAAGATAATTAATTTTGTTTATCAAAGGATGAGAATAAATATATTTCCTTGTTCTAAATGATGATTCATAAGGATGCCAGCTAAATTATAATTTGTTATTTAAATGTAATTAAACATTCTCTTTATTACAAATCATTAGCCGTTGGATTTTTTCCTTATTATTTACTAATGGGCATCTTTAAATACTATTTTTTTTTAACATTAAGAAGCACAAAGAACTATCACTAAGGAACAGAATAAATCAGGTCTTTGAAGACTTTAGTTTATCCTTATGAGCTTTGTGGTTAAGCAATTTATAAAGTTATTAGAAATCTCATAACTCATAACTTCTCTGCTTCCATCGCTTGCCGTTGGCTTTAGCCAACGGGACAGGAAAAAACTCACTGTCCGGGCTTCAGCCCTGAATAATTGTTATTTCTGCATTCAAAATCATTATTCTATTTGAAAAACAATCAAAATAATTCTATTTAGTCGTTCCAAACGAAAGAATAAAAGGAACTCTTAACAAAATAACTCGATGTGTCTTTTCCAACTTCATCACTAACCAATTATCAAATTCATATGTTTCCATAAGGGATGAATAAGGGCATATAAAAATTTATTAAAACTTTACTCTTTTAATTTTTTGTATTTAGCACACAAGTTAAAATATTGTAATTAAGTTAAAAAAAAGTGCAAAAACCATTTGCTCTAATTATTTTAACTTTTATAAAATTTACACAAGTTCAATTTTTATTCAATTAATAATGCTAATTTTTCAATGAACTCAATTTGTTGAAAATCATCAGGCATTTTAAACTCAGCGTGTTTAACAGTTTGAATTCTTAACGCCGTTTTACAAATATAATTTGTTGTATTATTATCAATTTCAAGTATTTTAGTTAATTTTTGCCAATCTTCGGGTGTTGGCAAAGAACCACCAAAATCTTTTCTTAACCAATGTCCAACAGTGTGTTTATATTCAGGTGTAAAACAATTAGTTAATTCTTGTTTTGAATAACCTTTTTGTTTTCTTTTTTCGTTTAAATAATCAACTATAAAATTTTGGTCAACTTCGTAAAGTCTTTGTAATGAAAAATATTCTTCGTCAACTGATGCTCTTGCTCCGGGTGATGCACCGAAATTTATTCTTTTTTCGTCTTTGAATTTTCCATTATAATTATCAACTTGCGGTAAATCAAATAATGTTGTTTTTTGTTTTGGTTGTTCTAATTTTTGAAAATCTACATTTTTTTCTAAATCTGTAAAGTTTTCTATTTCTGTTATATTAAATGGTAAATTTTCGTAATTTATTATTAAATTTTTATTAATTTGTTCTTGTGAATTTACAACAAATTCTTTTGTATATTCATTTTCAGACCATTCAACAATAACGTATTTTGGAAATCCATTTTCTAATTTTTCTAAAATTGAAACAATTTTGCCTTCTTTTTTTATTTTACTAACGCTATCAACAACCTTAAAACCTACAAAATTAGTTTCTTTCCAATTTCTTTGAAATTCGTTTTTGGATTTTAAATTCAATGTTTTGTAGTTAAAAATATAATCTGTTAATTTGTTGTCGTCTACAATCATAAAA
>JAGODS010000049.1 GCA_017998135.1 Bacteroidales bacterium | reverse complement strand
GTTGTTTGATAAGGAATACTGGAATTATGCCAAACTTATTTCGGGGATTTTAAGACACGGTATGCATCTTAATTTTGTTATTAATGTTGTTGAAAATCTTAATGTTGAGTCCAAGTCAATAAATAACTGGAAAGCCGGTGTTGAGAGAGCCTTAAAGAAATTTATCCCTGATGGAACAAAAGCAGCAGACAAAACTTGTCCCAGATGTAAGGATCCTAATGGTCTGGAATATAAAGAGGGTTGTCTTACCTGTCGTTCCTGCGGCGACTCTAAATGCGGTTAATTTTTTTTTATAAATAAGGCTTTAATATGGATAATTCTTTTCTTAAAATAAATAATGGTGTTGAAAACCCCGGGCAATTTAATGAAAAAGCCCTGAAAAAGCTCAAAAAGAAAAAGAAATTATCTGTTGAGGAGTTTGTTGAAGGTATTTTCAATGGCGACAGAACTATTTTAAGTCAGGCTATCACTTTGGTAGAAAGTAAACTTAATCGCGACAATGATAAGGCGCAGTTGGTTATTGAACACTGCCTGCCAAGGGTCGGTAAATCAATGCGGATAGGAATTACAGGCGTTCCCGGTGTAGGAAAAAGTACCTTTATAGAAGCTTTAGGCAAACATATAACTGCTTTGGGGCGCAAACTTGCAGTAATAGCAATAGATCCCAGCAGTACTTTAAGCAAAGGCAGCATATTAGGCGATAAAACGCGGATGGAAAAACTCGCAACCGACCCGAATGCTTTTATTCGTCCTTCGCCTTCAGCCGGGACTTTAGGCGGAGTTGCGAGGAAAACGAGAGAAATAATTATCTTATGCGAAGCTGCCGGGTTTGATACTATATTTGTTGAGACTGTTGGTGTTGGCCAGTCAGAAATATTAGTGCAATCTATGGTTGATTTTTTTCTGCTTTTGATGTTGGCAGGTGCGGGAGATGAATTGCAGGGAATTAAGAGGGGAATTATGGAAATAGCAGATGCAATTATTATCAACAAAGCAGATGGAGATAATATAATGAAAGCCAATATAGCTAAGGGTGAGATTGAGAATGCGGTTCATATATTTCCGATGCCCGAATCAGGCTGGAAACCCTCAGTCAGCACTTGTTCTTCAAAATATAAAACTGACATAGACAAGGTCTGGGAGCTTATTAACAGGTATTTTAATTTGGTGAAAGCTAATGGTTATTTTAAAATAAACAGGGATAAACAAATAAAATCAAGGATGTATGATTTTATAAACACTGAGTTATCTGATAGTTTTTATAATAATCAACTTGTCAGAGAAATGATACCTGAAATAGAAGCAGAGCTGATGTCGCGTAAAACTACATCTTATGCAGCAGCCCGTAAATTGCTATATATTTATTTTAAAGGAAAAAAATAGTAACTGGTTAAATTATTTTAGGGCAATTCCAAATAATACTCGCTACCCGCTACCCAATACCCGCTACCCAAATAATCTTACCAGTTATCTTCTTTTTTAATAACAGGTTTCATTGCTTTCTTAAGATTATCAGTAAGATTATTCATATAAGTATTAACCTGTTCAAGATAGAAATAGCATTTGGGAGCAAAAGGATTATCTTTTTCTTTAAGCCATTTTTCTAAAGCAAAATAAGAGGCTTGTTTAAGGTTTAAATTTGTAATGGAATATCTGAACCTATCGTCTTTAAACTCAAGTATAATAGTATATTCAATGTTGCCCTTGCTTAGTTTTGTGCCTTCGGCATCGTCAAAAATTGGCATTCTTGCTTTACCTGTAATTTTATGATTTACAGTATCTTTTTCCCTAATAACATCTGTCGGGTTTTTGTAATAACTGTTAAACCATTTTAATCCCCGCTGGTAAAGACTGTCTTTAATTCCTTTTTCATTTACAACTTTGGAATAATTGATTAATTTTGTATTAGCATCAACAGGAATTTTTGGAATTTTTAACTCATTGTTTTGTGAAAAACTATTAAAAACAAATAAATTAAAGGTAATTATTAATAAAATATTCTTCATAAATGTATAAAAATTTAAAGCACAAAGTTAAAAACATTTTAATAACCGGATATGTTTATAGCCTGATTAATTTATGAATTTTATTATTTTTACTGAGAATTTTTATTAAGCTTAGTTTAATAATTATGAGTTTCATCATCAAACTTACTACATTTTTTTAATTATTTATAAATTTATCAGGATAGATAATAGGATATAATTTTTTTGTCAATTGTAATTTTTTTTGTATTTTTGCAAACCTGTTATTATTAATTAAATCTTTTTATTTATGAAAAAATTATTACTATTATTAGTTATTGTTTTGTGTTACACAGTGTTTGCACAGGCACAAATAAGTTTAGGCAGTGGAGATTTTCCTTCTGCAGGTTTAACTCTTAAATATTTCCAGGCTAAGGATACCCTTTACGGATTGACCGATAAAGTTATCTTAGGCGATCCTGGTGCTGACGGAGTTTATGACTTAACTGGCATTACTCCTTACTTAAATGAAAATATAAACGAAAAATGGTTGTCTCCTTCAGTTACAGGTTTTGCCGATAAACACCCAAATGCCAATGTTGCCAAATACTGGCGTACTTTTCTGATAATGTACAAGGATACTGCAGGCTGGCTTTGGTTGTTTTTCAAGTCCGATGCTAATGGTTTATATCTGTCAGGCAGTTCTTTAGAATTTGATGAATCAATGTTTTCAAATCTGACAGCCGGACCTCACCAGTTTATGCATAATCAGAGCCCGGTTAGTCTTGAATTTATGAGCTCAAATTATAATTTGGGATATCAGTATAAAGATTCAACAGTTTCAAGGATTAAATTAAAAGATACTCCGCTTAATGTATATGGCAAATTAATACTGGATCTTAGTGTAGATGGTTATGGTAAACTGAAAACGCCAAAGGGAGAGTATGATGTCCTTAGAGTTAAGCAAACCTTAATACAAAAAGATGCTTTCGTTTTACACGAGGATACACTTAAACCTATTGAATATTTTGATGAAGATAGCGAAAAGTTTTATCAATATGTCTATTATGCAAAAGGTATAGGCGCCCCTGTGGCTGTTGTTGATATGGAATGGGACTTCAGGCGCGTTATAGCTGCCAGATATGTGGATGCTGCCCCGGCTTCGCTTGTTAAATATCCTGTTAAAAATAATTTTTCAGTTAATAATTTTCAGGATATACTGGTTGTCAATGCTTATAATAATAAAACTAATATAATAAAATTGTATGACTATACCGGGAAACAGATATTTCATTCAGACTTTAGTACAGAATTAAGAATATCAAAAAATTCCTTTCCCACAGGTTTATATTTTATTAATATATATAATAGTAATAGTAATATTACCTATAAACTGTTTTTTAATAGATGATATAACTATATGCTTCTATTAAATTCGCACATAATTAAATAATTATATATGTTGAAGAAACTTTGCGTCTCCGTTAGGTGAAGCGTCCACGCTTCGTTTCGTTTATCTCTGTGTAAAAATTATTAAATATCAGAGTTTATGGATGGATATTAATTATTGTTATAATTTAATATAAGGAAAAAGGAAATAATATTAAATTTTCGGAAAATTAAACTTTCAGGGCTTTGTTCATCTGTTAAAAACCAAACGTTTTTAAATAAATATGTTTGATTTTATTTTTTATATAAGCGGGCTAAGTTAAATTATTTATTTTTGCAACAAATAATTAAAACTTTTATTATGCTAAAAGGTGCTTATACTTTAATGATAACTCCGTTTAAGGAGAATGGTTCTTTGGATGAAAAAGGACTGGAACAATTGGTAGAAAGGCAGGTTGCAGCCGGTATTCACGGTATTGCTCCGCTTGGCGTTACCGGTGAAAATACGCTGATAACAGATGAGGAAGAGCTCAATGTTTTGAAAATAATAGTTAAAACTGCAAAAGGAAAGTGTAAGATAGTTCCTGACACCTGCGCTTCCAGCCTCTGGAGGGCTAAGGAGAAAGTAAAAGCTTTTTCAGATATTGGAGCGGATTATATTTCGGTATTTTCGCCTTTTTTTGTGCTGCCCAAGCCCGAAGGCGTTATTAAGTTTTATGAGCAATTAGCTGATATTTCGCCTGTTCCTATTGTTTTGCATAACTCGCAGGATAGAACAGGTATTAATTTGGAGCCGACAACTACGGCGCTGCTTGCAAAACATCCGAATATTAAAGGAATAAAGGACGGTAATAAAGGGCTGGACCATCTCGCCAAAGTCATTTTTTTGACTAAAGATGATGATTTTGAGGTGTTTACAGGTAAAGATACTACTGCTTTTCCAATGATGTGTTTTGGCGGTGCAGGTTCGTTTACAGTAGCCGGTAATGTGATACCTAAAGTAATGAAGGAAATGGTTGATTTAGCATTAAGCGGGGTCGCTGAGAGGGCTAAGTTGTTGCATTATCAATATTATCCGTTGTTTGAAGCATTGAGATGGGAAACTAACCCGATGGCTGCTAAAATGGCTCTTAATCTGATGGGCTTGCCCGGTGGCGGCTTGCGTATGCCTTTGACTCCGCTGAGCAAAGAAAAAACCGAAAAATTAAAAGCTATTTTGGTTGATAAAGGATTACTAAAATAGTTGGTATTGGGTATTTGGTATTGGGTGTTGGGAATGGTGTATTTAGTTCACATAATCACATTTACAAAATACGAAACATTTAAGTTTTTAGGAAAGAATAACTTAGGAAGTAGAAAGGACGCTTCGCCTAACGATATTTTTTGATTTTAATCATAACATAGTTCAAGACTATAAACAAAATATTGCTGAAACCTAACAGGTTTCTAAAACTTGTCAGGTTTTAACTTAAAAATTTACTCAAAAAACAAAATCTTTCAGACCTATAAAATAAACAACGAATTAATCAAATTTAAAAGGAAATTAAAATGAATAGAATATTATTAAGGATTCCTGCAACAACGGCTAATGTAGGTCCCGGGTATGATATATTTTCAATGGCTTTAGCCGAGCCTTATGACGAACTGGAAATAAAACTTAATGATAGCAATAAGATTAATATTACTATTGAAGGTAGTCAGAATAATAACATTCCTGTAAGAGTTGAAGATAATTCAGGGGGACTAGCGGCGTTGGAACTTTTGAAGAGAAAAAATATAAAGCAAGGAATAGAACTAAAACTGATAAAAAAAATGCCTTCAGGTTGTGGCTTAGGCACAACAGGAGCAACGGCAGCCGGCACTCTTTATGGACTGAATGAACTATTGGGGCTGAATATGCAGAGTGATGAGATGATAGAATATGCAAGGTTTGGAGAAATAGCTTCCGGCGGGTCGCCCCACGCTGATAATGTCGCATCGGCATTGTTAGGCGGTTTTGTCTTAGTTAAGAGTTATAATCCTATTGAGGTACTTAAGATTGATGTTCCTGAGATTTATGCAGTTATTACTGTAATAAAAAAGGGTTTGCGTACCACCAGGGGCTTTATCACTTATGAAATAGGGCAGGAGAAGTTGAAAGAACAAATGGCAAGATGTTCGCGGGTTATACATTCTTTACTGACAGGAGACGTTGCAGAGTTTGGAGCGGCAGTGAGCGTTGACCATATTGCCGAACCAGTCAGGGGAGCAGCTATTCCTGCTTATTTTGAAAGTAAAAAAACGATAATAGATGGAGGCGCTTATGGTTGCACTATTAGCGGAGGGGGCTCTTCAGTTATTAGTTTTTGTACAAAAGAGTTACAGGATAAGATGATGGATATTATGTATAAAGCCTTTGGCAATAATCCAAATTTTATAACTATTATCAAAACCAGAACATCCAACAAAGGCGTTACTGTAATTGAAAAGTCTTAATTAGCAGTTTTTAAATTATTCAAAAACTGAAGGGGACTTCTAAAAACTATTAAAAATTTAACCTCACCCTTACCCTCTCCTAAAATTAGGAGAGGGAATATGGAGTTTTTAGAGATGCCCTGAAGAGAAATACAAAAAATAAATGGGAGCCAACTTTATAAAGCAGATAAGAGCATATTTATCTTTAGTGAAATTTGCACATACAGTATTTGCAATGCCTTTTGCAATAACAGGCTTCTTGATAGGGGCATACGAGCAAGATTTTTTGATTGATTACAGGGTATTTCTTTTTATTATCCTATGTATGGTTTTTGCGCGAAATACGGCAATGGCTTTCAACCGATATACAGACAGGCTTTTTGATGCAAAGAATCCACGTACAAATAAGCGTGAGATACCTGCTAACGCCATAAGTAGCACATCAGCTCTTGTTTTTACAATTATCAATATGGTTTTGTTTGTAGCAACTACCCGGTTTATCAATAATATATGTTTTTATCTTTCACCTCTGGCTTTGTTAGTAATTACAGGTTATAGTTTTACAAAAAGATTTACAGCATTAAGTCATTTGGTTTTGGGATTGGGTTTATCATTAGCACCTATAGGCGCCTATCTTGCAGTAGCAGGCAGTTTTGCATTATTACCCGTATTGTATTCATTTATAG
Source organism: Bacteroidales bacterium (assembly GCA_017998135.1). Taxonomy (GTDB): domain Bacteria; phylum Bacteroidota; class Bacteroidia; order Bacteroidales; family JAGODS01; genus JAGODS01. The sequence continues at coordinate 5,525 of JAGODS010000049.1, read as the reverse complement.
TTTTATTCTGGGTTGCCGGTTTTGATATTATATATTCACTCCAGGATTATGAGTTTGATAAGCAAGAACATCTTAAATCTATCCCTGTAGTTTTTGGATTACGGAAAGCAAAAATAATGGCATTAATTTTTCATATTATAAGTGTTTTGTTTATAATTATAGCAGGAAAGGAACAGGACGCGGGAGTAATTTACTATATTGGCACATTACTTTTTTTACTTATGCTGCTATATCAACACATTGTGGTGTTTACCAAAGGAGAAAAGAAAGTAAATGCTGTTTTCGGATTGATAAACGGGTCAAGCAGTATTATTTTTGTTGCATTTAATATAGCAGATATTTTTTTTAAAATTTAACCTCACCCTAACTCTCTCCTAAAATTAGGAGAGGGAATTTAAAAAAATGTATAATTTTGTAAAATTAAATCTTTAAAACTATAACAAATGGAAGAAAACAATAAAACAGATTCTGAGTTAAACAGGCTTTTGTTAGAGAATAGGGAGCGTATGAAGGAGCTTGCCGCCTTAAACCAGACGACAAGCATATTAAAAGAGAATAAACCTATTGATGAGACCCTACAACAAATCAGCTATATTTTACCACGCGCGTGGCAATACCCTGAATTTACCTGTGCCAGGATAAGATATAATACAAAGGTTTACACATCTCCTGATTTTCAGGAAAGCGAATGGTATCAGGTTCAGCCTTTTGAGACTATTGACGGGAAAAAAGGAGTTATAGAGATATATTATACTAAGGATTATCCTGAAGAATATGAAGGACCTTTTCTAAAGGAAGAAAGGGAATTGCTAAATAATATAGTTAGTTTGATAACAGGGTATCTTGATAGACTGAAAGCCAAAGAAGTTTTCTTTAAAAACAAGATGGATCAGGAGGAGGCAGAAACAGAAGCGAAAACGCCACTAACAAAAGAAATAAGAGCGACAAGTCGGCAGTTGCTGCAAATGTTTCTCAATAAGAACAATGCAGACAGGGATATTTATCACGACCTGATGCCTTATAAAGTTAAGGAGATATTGCTAATAGCTAATCTTTATGATGCCTATATAATTGAAAAAGAAGGGAGATTTTCAGAGTATGTGCTTGGAGAGTATTACCAGTTAAGTCTGACATCAATGCCACGAATCACAGGAGTAACCACGCTTGAAGAAGCAATAGAGCAGCTTAAAACGAAGCATTTTGACCTAATAATCATTATGGTAGGCGTAGATAAAAAGACACCAGTAACTTATAGTAAAAAACTTAAAAAGGAATTTAATTATATACCTATATATATACTGTTAAATAATAATAATGATATAGAGCTATATAAGCGATGCGCATCAAGGAGTATAGATAAAGTTTTTGTATGGAACGGGGATTCAAGGATGTTTTTTGCAATGATAAAATTGCTTGAGGATCAGGTAAACACTGAGAATGATACAGAAGTAGGATTAGTACGGGTGATTTTGCTGGTAGAAGACTCGCCCAAATATTATTCCCGCTATTTGCCTATGCTTTACAGTATAGTGCTTGAACAAACCAAGAGAATAATAGAAGATGTAACGACAGATGAACTTTATAAGGTACTGAAATTAAGGGCACGCCCCAAGATATTGCATGCGCAAAATTATGAGGAAGCAGTTGATGTTTTTAATAAATATAAGGATTTTATGCTTTGCCTTATAACAGATATGAAGTTTGAAAAGGGAGGAATAGAGGAAGAAAATGCAGGCGAAGACCTGATTAAATTTATACGAAATTCAGTAAAAGAATTGCCTATTATTCTTCAATCATCAGAAGGAGAAAGTCATCAAAAAGCCTATCAATATAAAGCGAGTTTTATAGATAAAAATTCATCTACTTTAGCAGAAGATTTTAAAAGTTTTATAACGCATTATCTTGGTTTTGGAAATTTTATATACAGGAATAAAGAAGGAATAACAATAGCGGAAGCAAAATCACTTAAAGAATTTGAAAACCTGTTAAAGGTGATACCGGATGAATCATTGATTTATCACGCCAGGCAGAATCATTTTTCACTATGGCTAATGGCGAGAGGAGAAATACAGGTAGCAAAAATTATAAATCCTGCAAAGGTAAGCGATTTTAGCACCCCAGACAGTTTGAGACTTTATCTTATCAATATAATTGAAAAATTCAGAAACGAGCAAAACAAAGGTAAGGTGATACCATACGAAGAAATGGCAATGCTTGATGCGAGCAATATAGTTAGTTTAGCAACAGGAGCGCTTGGCGGCAAGGGAAGGGGACTTGCATTTATAAATTCTCTAATTCAAAATTTTGACTTTGCAAAAATGCTTCCAAACATAAATATATGTACACCAAAGACTTCGGTTATCGGCACAGATGAGTTTGAATATTTTATGGAAAGGAATCAACTTAAAGAGTTGGCTTATTTGCCCGAAACAAACTATGAAGACTTAAAAGCTGCATTTGTACAGGCAACTTTAACAGAAACAACAATTAAAAGATTAAAAGCACTAATTAAATTAATAAATAAACCCTTAGCAGTCCGTTCATCAGGCTTATTTGAAGATTCATTAATGCAACCTTTTGCAGGTATTTTTGATACTTACCTTTTACCTAATAATCATCCTAATTCAAAAGTGCGGCTTGAACAATTGATGAGCGCGGTCAAGTTAGTTTATGCGTCAGTTTTTTCAGCAACAGCAAGAGGTTATATTGAAGCTGTAAACTATAAGCTGGAGGAAGAGCGAATGGCGGTAATTATACAGGAGGTAGTGGGTAATGGATATGAAGATAGTTTTTACCCTCATTTTAGTGGAGTAGCGCAATCGTATAATTATTATCCATATTCGCATATGAAACCAGAAGAAGGATTTGCAGTATTGGCATTAGGTTTAGGTAAGTATGTTGTAGAAGGAGAAAAAGCCTTCAGGTTTTCACCCGCATACCCAACGCTGGAGATAAATTCAGCAAAAGACCAGTATAAAAATTCACAATTACATTTTTATGCAGTTAATATGGGAAATAAGGAGTTAAACCTTCTTCAGGGCGAAGATGCAGGCTTGATTAAATTAGATATTGAGGAAGCAGAAAAACACGGAACTATTAAACATTGCGTATCTGTTTTTGATATAGAAAATGAAAGGATAGTTGCAGGTCTTGGAACCCCAGGACCTCGCATTATTAATTTTGCTGATATTCTTAAGTATAATTATATCCCCTTAGCAAAGACTTTATCAGTAGTATTAGATATTGTAAAAGAAGCGATGGGAACGCCTGTAGAAATTGAATTTGCAGTAGATCTTAATAAAGATGCCAATAATAATGCATCGTTTTTTCTGCTACAGATAAAACCGCTGATTGGTAATGCACAGGACCATAATATAAATATAAACGAAATTGATAAGGATAAAATAATTCTTTTTACTGAAAAAGCAATGGGAAACGGGATAATAGACAATATTTCAGATTTGATATATTTCAGACGAGATAAGTTTGATAAAACAAAAACAGAGGAAATGGTTGCCGAAATCTCATTACTTAACAAAGAGATGATTAATAAAGGGAGAAAATATATACTGATAGGACCAGGACGCTGGGGAACACGAGATAGGTATATAGGTATTCCAGTAACCTGGCCTCAAATATCCAATGCAAAAATAATAGTAGAGACAAGCTTTGACGACTTTCCGCTTGAAGCATCTTCAGGTTCGCATTTCTTTCATAATGTAACATCTATGGATGTTGGTTATTTTACGGTTCAGCAGGAATTACCAAACAATTATATTAAATGGGATTTATTAGACGCTATGCCTATAATAACAGAAACTAAATATTTCAGACATATCAGCTTTGAAAGAAATTTAATTGTGAGGATGGATGGGAAAAAAAGAATTTCAGTGATTAATTGTCAATGATGGTACTTAGTACTTTGTATTTGGTACTTTGTACTTTGTACTTTGTACTTGGTTATGATTTATTATTCATAATTGAGTTTATAAAATTCAATATTTCATCACGACCTTTTTTTGTAGTTGCAGAAGAGATAAAGGCGAAAGGCAAGTCAATGAATTGCTTATTAAGATAAGTTTTATATAAATTAAGATTTTTAGATATTTCGTTTTGTTTAAGCTTGTCTGTCTTAGTAAAGATAATAGCAAAATGAACATTATTATCTTTTAAATGATTAATAATTTTTAGATCAATTTCTAAAAGAGGATGCCGCATATCAATAAGCAGAAAAATAAAAGAAAATTGGTGGGGATGCTGTATATAATCGTAAACAAGTCGTTCTAAAATCTTGCATTTTTCTTTACCAAGTTTAGCATAACCTAAGCCTGGTAAATCTACAATGTACCACTTTTTATCAACTAAAAAAAAATTAATCAGTTGAGTTTTACCTGGGACAACAGAAGAGCGGGCAAGGGATTTACGACCTGTCAGCATATTAATCAAAGAGGATTTGCCGACATTAGACCTGCCAATAAAGGCAAATTCAGGGATTATACCGTTAGGCAATTTATTAATTTCAGCTATGCTAAATACAAATTCTGCTGTCATTAAAGATAATTAAAAAAAATTGCTTATAATTTATTGTAATTAGTAAGATGTCTTTCAATTTTGACATCAAAAATATCTTTAAGATTAATAAGCAGACCTGTTTCGTAAACATCACCAAATTCTTTGTTGATAGCTGTGCCAAAAATTTTCATAGTTTTTGAAAGTTTCATATAAGCGTTAATTAAAGGCGGTATGGTTTCTCCAAGTTGTCGAACTTCGTTACTTAATATCTTATAATCTTCATCATAATCCGAGCCTGAAAAGATTTTATTCAGTTCGGAAATACTTGTAGTATATGGCAAAGCTATAATAGGGTTTACAAGATTTTCAGTATCAGGAAAATATTTATGAAGGAAAAATAATATCATATCTCTTGCTTTTATGTGTAAGTGAGGGTACATCGTAACTTTTCCGAAAAAATATTGAATGTCAGGATTGTCAATAATTAAGGCGCCAAGTCCGTCCCAAAGATTAGCAAGTGAGAACATACCTTTTCTGCTATTTTTAACAGGCTGATAAAAGGGTTGAACAAAAGATCTGCCGAGTTCAATGGTATGAGGAAAATATTCTTTAATAAAAGTGTCAGAAAAATGAAATAAATCGGCTGTAGCAAGGTGAATATTTTTTCCATTTAAAGCTTCTTTGCATTTGATATACCTATATGCGCCAATTATTTCTTTATCATCAGGATTCCAGACCAATAGTTGTTTATATTGAGGAGGGTCAATATCAAAATGGTCTAAATCACAATCCTTTCCAGTGCCGCCACCGGCACTTCTGAAAGACAATTCTCTTAATCTGCCAATTTCTTTAAGCAAATAAGGAGAATTATCCTGTGTTACAATATATATTTCATTATTTCCATTATTAGTTTTTCTTAAAAATTTATCTTTAGATAATTCACTTTCAATAAGGTCTCTGTCTATTGCATCTATTACAGCTTTCATCTTGTTATTATGGGCACCTCTAATAAC
>JAGODS010000048.1 GCA_017998135.1 Bacteroidales bacterium | reverse complement strand
TTTTTAAAGTAAAAAAATGTAACTACTCAGCAGCTTAATTTTGAGTTTATATATTGTAAAAAGCTTATAAACTTTAGTATAAAGTATGAAAAAATCTACCTTATTTCCTTATTTATTAACATTAATCCATCAAAATAAGTATATATATAAGAGAACAAATTTAATAATAAGATTAAGAAATAAAATTAAAATTTAAGTATGTTATGTGTATTTTATAATTTCTTATAAAATAGTTGCTGAGTCGTTATGATGATTTTTCTTATGGGTTTTTACAAGATAATTTTTTTGCCTTTTTTATATTAAATAAAGGATAGTCCTTTTATTTTTTTTCGGATTTATTATCATCAAGATCAAACTTTACTGGTAAAGTAAATTGAACAGGAACAGCTACTTTGTTGATCATACCTGGTTTCCATTTTCCTGACATCATTTGGATAACCCGTATAGCTTCTGCATCGCATTCCTCACATAAACCTTTTATTACTTTTATGTTTTCAATTGACCCTGATGCTGTTATAACAAAACTTACATATACTTTTCCTTTTATACCTTTTTCACGTGCAATTTGGGGATAATTTGTGTTTTTGATAATGAATTTGGGTAAAGCATCAATTCCTTCAATAAATACAGGCATACATTCTATTAAAATGGGAAAACAATGATTAATTTGGTCATTTGTATTTAGTTTAACTTCATAATTTTTTTCTTTTTTTTGAATAAAATTTCCTTTATTATTAAATATTACTTCATATATATTATCATAGAGTTTATAAATAGATTCATTATAGTTGTCAATGATTATAAGTTTTTTAATGCTATCCCTGTTAATATTTTTTATCATTTCGTTTAAAATTTTATTATTCATAGCTTTGTTAATTTTGTTTTCATTAAAAATATTAAATGTTGTTATATTATTTATATATTTTCCATTGATAAAAATAACAGCTTCTTTTCTACAAGTACTGTCTTCACGCCATATTCCTGTATAGCTGTTATCAGGGTTCTTTTTCCAGTAAACCTGTTTTTGATTAATAAAATTAGGTTTGCTACATTTTTTGAAAAATTTTTTTTTTTACATTTAACGGGATATACTTATCCATTACATAATATTGTTTCTTTCCCGCTTTATATTCATTGGTATCTCTGTCTTCTGTAAAATACTCTTGTTCTGAATAAATTTTATCCTTTGCATTTTTTTGACTAAACGAAACAGGCAGTTTAATTATTAAACTAAAAACTATTATTATTAAAAATGCTTTCATAAATAATTATTTTAGCTATTATTTATTATTAAAAAATAACGAATAATATAGAATTAAAGTATTTATTTGTAACTACTCTGCAGCTTAATTTTGAGTTTATATTATGAATTCTTTACAAAATTTTTTATAAAAACTTTACACGTTCAATAAGCTAATTAGGTTAAAACTCAGAATGCTTATTTGTTTATATTAAGCTTAATAATATGTATATAACTTGAAAATTACAATAGTACTTTTAAAAGTGATTTAATTAGGAATCTGTATAGTTTGAGTATTAAATCAGATAAGTGATATATTTACAGTTTGATGTGTGTTTTTAATCTTAAATCATAAAAAACCTGTATTTTTGCAGGCAAATAACAAAGATGGATAATAAGGTAGAAATAAGAAATAAGAAGGCTGCTTTTGAATATTATCTGGTGGATGAGTTCACTGCCGGGCCTGTACTTACAGGTACTGAAATAAAATCTATAAGAGACGGTAAAGCCAGTTTGGTTGATTCTTACTGCACGCTTAAAGACGGAGAGTTGTATGTTATTAATATGCATATAGCCGAATACCGATACGGTACTCATTATAATCATAACCCTAAAAGAGACCGTAAATTGCTGCTTTCTAAACAGGAAATTAGAAAGATAAGAACTAAAATTGAGGAAAGAGGCTTTACAGTTATTCCCACTTTATTGTTTATTAATGAAAAAGGGCTGGCTAAGATAATTATTGCTATTGCTAAAGGTAAAAAACTTTATGATAAACGTCAGACTATTAAAACCAAAGACATAAAGAGAGAAAGGGAAAGAGGAGAGGAGTAGTCTTTTTTTTAATCAAATTAGTGTGCAACCGTAAAGACAGATATTTTAAAATTATTATACAAGGTTAAACAAAGAAAAAGTACAAATTAATTGATACAAAGTAAGGACGTTTCGTTTAATGATGGAATTAAAAAAAGACTTTATGGATAGACATTAATAATTGTCTATATCCTGAGATATATTATTGATGCTTATTAATTTGAATGTTTGCATTGAAAGAGACAGTTTATTTCTTAAGTAAAGCGTCCCAGCCCTGGGCTGTAATTTCAATTTGTTTTTGGTCAGGAGTAATAAGGTTGTATCCTGAGTTTTTATCTGTTGTATGACCTAAAATTGTAACTTGAGGGAGAGTTTTAATTTTATCATAATCATTTTGCGAAATAGTAAATAATAATTCGTAATCTTCCCCGCCATTGAGAACAGCAGTAGTAGGACTGATATTAAATTCAAGGGCTCTGGAAGAAGTCTGCACATCAATAGGCAGTTTTTCTTCATAAATATTAAAGCCAAGCCCTGATTGTCTGCATATATGTAACAGGTCTGAAGCGAGACCGTCAGATATATCAATCATAGCAGTTGGTTTGATTTTTTTTTCTTTAAACAGATCTATTATATCGGTTCTGGCTTCAGGTTTTAATTGTCGTTCAAGAATATATTCATTTCCCTGTAATTCGGGTTGTATTGATGGGTTAGCTTTAAAAACCGCTTTTTCGCGTTCCAGCACTTGCAAGCCTATATAAGCAGCACCCAAATCGCCGCTTACACATATTAATTCATTAATTTTTGCAGTATTTCTGTAAACAATATCTTCTTTTTCGGCAGCGCCGCTGACAGTAAGGCTTATAAAAAGACCTGAAGGGGAAGAGGTGGTATCGCCGCCTGATAAATCAACTTTATACTTTTTGCAGGCAAGCATAATACCCTGATATATTTCTTCAACAGCTTCAACAGAGAAACGATTTGAAAGCGCAAGCCCTACAAGGAGCTGCTGCGGTTTTGCATTCATCGCTGCAAGGTCGGAGAAGTTGACAACAGCTGCTTTATATCCAAGATGCTTTAAGGGAGTATAGGTCAAATCAAAATGAACACCTTCTATAAGTAAATCAGTTGATAGCAAAGTCAGTTTGTTTTTATAGTCGAGCACAGCACAGTCGTCTCCTATACCTTTGATAGTGCTTTTGTTTATTAACTTAATGTTTTTGGTTAGATGTTCTATTAGACCGAATTCTCCAAGAGAACCTATTTCTGTTCTGTTCATAAGTTTATATTGTTTATGTTTTACATTTTTAGATGAGAAACATTAGAATAATATTATTTAATTAAATCTTCTAATAGGTATTTTGCCTGCACTTGTAATAATATCAATTATTTCGTTTTCGTTAATACCGGGATTAGTTTCTTCAGCACCGGCAAGAGAATATATTTTAGTAGAATTATTAATAGTCCCGTCAAAGTCATCAGCTCCAAATTCCAGCGTCAGGCTGGCAGCTTGTTTGCCAAACATAGGCCAGTAGGCTTTTATATGTTCAAAATTGTCTAAGAATATTCTTGAAATGGCTATATTAATAAGGTCTTCGGTTAAAGTAGTTTCTTTAATACCTGTCATTTTATTATTTTTGTTTCTGAATTTAAGAGGAATAAAAGCCATAAAACCTTTTGTTTCATCCTGTAAATTTCTTAGAAGTTCAAGGTGAGCCACTCTTTGTTGGAAGTTTTCAATATGTCCGTAAAGCATAGTTGCATTGCTTGCAATATTAGATTTATGAGCCGTTCTGTGTATATCAAGCCATTGTTCTGATTTTACTTTGTCAGGACAAATAATATTACGGATTTTGTTATCAAATATTTCAGCGCCTCCGCCAGGTAATGCAAAAAGACCAACCCGCTTTAGTTTTAATAAAATATCTTTATAAGATAAGCCTGTTTTAACTGATAGATAATGTATTTCAACAGCAGAAAAGGCTTTGATATGGACAGAGGGTAAAGTTTTTTTTACGGTTTTAATTAGTTCTGAATAATAATCTAAGCTATTGCCTGCAAAGCAGGAACCGGTTATATGAATTTCATCTATACCTTTGTAAACCGGATTTTTTAATTGTTTTTTTATGTCAGTTATACTGTAATTCCATTCAGAATTTGAGTTTTTTGATGAAAAAGAACAAAATTTGCAGTTATAGACACAAATATTAGAAGGCTCTAAATGTATGTTTCTTATATAATAAACCTTATTACCATGTTTGGAGTTTTTAACATAATCAGCAAGCATTCCGAGAAATCCCAGAGGAGCTTTTTTATAAAGCATTAAAGCTTCTTTAACTGTTATTCTTTGAGATGAAAAAACTTTATCAGCTATTTTATCCAACCCTTTATCTATGTAATAACTCATAGAGCATTTAGTAAATTCTGAGTAATTTGCTGTGTTTATACCCATTCTGTGTTTGAATCTGAAGAATATAAATATCGTTTTTCAGATATTGAGGTAAGGCTAATTTATAATGGTTTGAAATAAATTCATTTTTATCAACTTTATATTCATAGAGCTTTTGTCCAAGTATATTAAAGATTCTTATGCTTACCTTGCTAAATTTGCCCTTACTGAAGTTTAAAAATAAGCTGTCCTGTATAGCATTTTTATTATGAGGCATTGGATTTACTATAAATATATCCTCATTAGAACCTGCAGTATCAACTTTAATATAATTGTATTTACTTTTAGATATATAGTTGTCGCCTGTTTTAACGATAAGGGTAACGGTGTAATAACCTATTTTATAATAGGAGATAGAGGGTGCGGATTTAAAAGAACTGTCAGGTTTAGCTGAATTAAAAATCCACAGATATTTATCTATTTTTTTAGAACAAACTGCTTTAAAGTTAACTGAAGAGCCTGCTGCAATATCTGACTTATCACTTGTGAAATCCAAATCAGGCAAAGATGTTAAAGGCAGACAAGCGTCTGACTCTTTAAGTTTTTTCCTGATACCGTCCAAAGTAGCGCGCATACGAAGTATTTGCCCTACTGTAAATATATTCATACAGGCATCATTGGTATAGTCCATATAATTCATAAATATATCACTGATATTGTCGCAGGAAGATTTAGGAAAAACAGGACAATCATAATTAGGTCCAGCCTGGTTGGGCGTATCGTCCACTTGATCGCTACCCTGACAGTCGTCTGCTGAGTTCTCGTCATCGCCCCAGATGTGATTAAGGTTGAGCCAGTGGCCGATCTCGTGTGTCAGCGTTCTTCCTTTGTTATACTTAGTATGTTTATTTCCGGTTCTGCCAAAGACTTTGTAATTAATAACTATACCGTCTGTTTCAAAATGGTCGCCTGGATAAGATGAAAAGCCTGCCTCAGGACCGCTCATATTACAAATCCAAACATTTAGATATTTATCTCTGTCCCAGATGTCATCACCTCCTTTGGCTGTATATTTCATCTCATTATTAACATCATAGGACCCTATATATGTTTTTCTTCTGATAATTCCATTGGTATTTTCTCCGTTAGGAGTTCTTTTAGCGAGGCAGAACTGTATCTTGCTGTTCATTCGCAACTTTTTAAAAATAGCAGGAGTATTGACACTGTCATAATTTATACCTGCGAAATCTTCGTTTATAACATCTATTTGCGAATAAACCTGTGCATCCGTTACATTTTGTTCTGCGGTATTGTAAATAATATGAAAAACAACTGGAATAACAATGGTTTCTAAATCTGCATTTTCAGAGTTTTTGATGTTTATTTTTTTTTCATTTATATATTTGGTTGTAAATTTTTCTATTTCCTTGTGTCTCTTGATAAAACCGCTGTCTTTTAATAAAATGTTTTTGTAATAATTATAAGTGCCGCAATGATTGTTATCCTGCGCCTGTAAGTTAGTGAAAAACAAAACGGGTAGCAGTATAAATACCCTTATTAATAATGGATAAAAAAGTTTGTTAGAATTGTAGGATATCATCTTAATAATGCTGCAAAATTAGTATAAAATCCGAAAAACAGAAGTGGAAAATGTGCTAATTTGCTAATTAATTTATGGCTGAATCCAGAAATATGAAGAAAATTTCGTCTGATGGTTGGAGCAAACCGTTAGTGTTGGATAGAACAAAATTTGAAAATGTGTTAAATTGTCCCTGCAATATATTTGGTTATATTTTTTGATTTTAGTAAAAGTTAAAAGGTTAAATTGAAAAATGGTTTTATAAAAAATAGTATTTTTTGCAAAAAATTAACTTATGACCGAATTTACAGAAAAGTATATAAATCCATTTACTGATTATGGATTTAAGAAGCTTTTCGGAGAAGAGCCTAATAAAGATTTATTACTTGATTTTTTAAATGAATTGTTAAAAGAGGAACAAGGCAAAATAATCAGTTTATCTTATCTTAAAAATGAGCATCTTGGAATAAGCTAACTTGACAGGAAAGCTATATTTGACCTTTATTGTGAAAATGAAAAAGGAGAAAAATTTATAGTTGAATTGCAAAAGACTAAGCAGAAATTTTTTAAAGACAGGATACTGTATTATTCAACATTTCCTATTAGAGAACAGGCAAAAGGAGCAGACTGGATATACGAACTTAAAGCAGTATATACCATTGCTATTTTAGATTTTGTATTTGATGAAGACAAAAATCAGTCTGATAAGTATCGTTATGACGTAAAACTAACTGACATTGAAACTAAAAAGATATTTTATGATAAGTTGACATTTATTTATTTAGAGATGCCCAAGTTTAATAAGACATTGGAACAAATAGAGACACGTTTTGATAAGTGGTTATATGTAATAAGAAATTTAAATAGATTGGATAAAGTTCCTGATAAGTTAAGAGAAAAAATATTTGAAAAATTATTTGAAGCAGCAGAAATTGCTAAATTTACTCCCGAACAGGTAAGATATTATGAAGATAGTTTGAAATATTATCGTGATATTAAAGCTTCACTTGAGACAAAATTTGAAGAAGGAATGGAGCAGGGTATAAAAAAAGGAATGGAGAGAAGAAATAGAAAAAGTAGCAATTAATTTAATAAGCAAAGGATTAAGCGTTGATGAGGTTGTTGATTTAACAGGACTTACTAAAGAACAGGTTGAACTGTTGATTAAATAGTTTTCAATAAAGCCCAAAAATCTAAAAATTTAAATCGCTAAATCGTAAAGAAGAAAAATATAGACACTAATAAAAAAACAATTTTATTTTATTATCTAACTAAATTGTTATTTGTCAGTAATTTGTCTTTTTTTATATTATTCTTAATGAATAATTCTTATCAGAAAAGTAAAAAACTTACTTCATAAATTCGTTAATAATCATATCAGGCGAAATGCCTTCGGCTTCGGCTTTATAATTTCTGACAATACGGTGCCGCATAACATCCAAAGCTATGGCATTGATGTCTTCTATATCGGGCGAATATTTGTTATTTAAAGCTGCATTACATTTAGCTCCCAGTATTAAATATTGGGAAGCACGAGGTCCTGCTCCCCAGGAAAGATATTCATTTGCCCAGGGATGTGAGTTTTTGGTGGCGGGTCTGCTTTTATTAGCAAGGCTAACAGCATATTGAAATACATTGTCAGCTACAGGTATTTTCCTTACTAAGTATTGCAGTTCAAGGATTTCGTTCGCACTAAAAACCGGGTTAATTGTAGTTACTATATTTTCAGTAGTGTTTTTTACTATGTTAATTTCTTCGTTAAAAGAAGGATAATCAAGAAGTACATTGAACATAAACCTATCAAGCTGCGCTTCAGGTAAAGGATAGGTACCTTCCTGTTCTATAGGATTTTGAGTGGCAAGCACAAAAAAAGGTTCATCTAATTTGTAGGAAATGCCTGCAATAGTTACTGATTTTTCCTGCATTGCTTCAAGTAAAGCAGATTGAGTTTTGGGAGGTGTACGGTTAATTTCGTCAGCTAAAATGATATTGGCGAAAACAGGTCCTTTAATAAATCGGAATTTGCGGGATTCGTCAAGTATTTCGCTGCCTATAATATCAGAAGGCATAAGGTCGGGAGTAAACTGTATTCTTTTATAACTTAAGCCGAGAGCTTGCGCTATGGTGTTAACAAGCAGAGTTTTTGCAAGGCCCGGGACGCCTATCAGAAGACAATGTCCTCCACTAAAGATGTTTATAATTAGTTTGTTAATAACTGTTTCCTGTCCTACTATGATTTTAGCTATTTCTTTTTTAAGCAGGTTGTGTTTTTCAACAAAATTTGATATTGCCTTTGTGTCTGAAACTTGATTCATAATTTAAAATTCATAATTCAATTAATCCATTTATGTCTGAATGAACAATTTTTATATTCGTTCATTATTTTAATATAGGTAGTTTTGGTTTTTTCAGAAATCCATTTATCAATAGTTTGATTCTTTTTTTCATTAAGGGCAGCGTTTTGTATTCTGTCATAGTCATCCTTAAGGTTTGCTCTGTGAGGCTCGCTGCGTGATTTTAAAAATACAATTCTGTAAGCCTGATTATTATTATCAGTAATAAAGGGAACAGGAGAAGATATATTTCCTGTGTTTAGCTTATCAATAATAAAAAAAACAGACTGGTCTAAATCGTCCATTTCAAATTTAGTAGTTCCTGATTGAGGATTAACAATTAAACCATTGTTGTTTTTTGATGGGTCATCTGAGTATTTGGTTATTGCTTGTTCAATTGTTATTTTGTTATCTTTAATAAGATTAGCAACAGTGTCAAGACAAAGTTTAGCTTTAAGAAGAGCTTCTGCCGAAGGTTTAAGCCTTGTAAAAAACTGTCTGAAATTTATATATTCTCCTTTTCGTTCAATAAGTTGAAAAATATAAAAACCTTCAGGTCTTTCAATAATAGGAGAAACTTCTTTTGATTTCAGTCCAAAAACGACAGATTCAAATTCGGGTATAAGCTCACCTCTGGCTTTCATACCTGCTTCGCCTTTGTTTTTTGCAGATTCATTGTCGTCTGAATACATAACTGTAAGCGTTCCGAAATCTTCTCCGGTTATTATTCTTTCTCTTATACTATTAATTTTATCTCTTGCTATGCTTTTTTCTTCAGCAGAAATTAAAGGCAGTTTGACAATATGTCCTATTTCTACTTCGGAACTGACAAAAGGCAAACTATCGGCAGGTATTTTTTTATAAAAATTTTTTACATCTGATGGTGTAACTTTAATGTCTTTTGTAATTTTACTTTCAATAGTCTGAGCGAGCATCATATCTCTTATGGTTTCTTTGAAATCTTTTTTTATCTCAAAAAGGCTTTTATGATAATATTCTTCAAGTTTCTCTTTAGAGCCAAGCTGTTTTACAAAGTATCTGATTCTTTTATCCAATTCTTCCTCAACCTGAGCATCTGAAATATTCACACTGTCAAGAGCTGCCTGAATAACCAGCATTTTTTGAAAAAGTAACTCTTCAAGCAGTTTACATTTAAAATCGGGATTATCTTTATAGCCTTGTGTTATGTATTGCATATATTGATTTTCTATGTCTGACTGGAGAATAGCATTGTTGCCTACTATAGCTATAACTCCATCAATTAGCTTCGTTTGCGAATTAACATTTATGCTAAAAAGTAAAAGTATTATATTAAATAGAACTATTGAAGCATATTTCAATAGTTTTTTATTGATGGTTGTTACAAAGGAATTTTTGACAACAGAATGCTTTATTGTAACTGCCGATGGGGAACTATGAACTAAAATTTTCGCACTATTCATTTTTTTATGGTATTGATTTTAATGTCACCTCTTTTAACAGCATCATTATACAAATCCTGCTCCATCTTTTTTATAAGGTTTATTTTTCGTGTAGTAATAATAATATTTTTAATGTTTTGCTTTTCAAGATTAAGAGGAGATAAACCTTGTTTGATTCTAAAACCTTTAATATTTAAGAAATATGAATAAAGACTGTCTTGAAATTCAACAAACTTGTTTGTTTTAAGATATTGTTCCTGGTCAAAGGTTTTTACAGGGACTTCTTTAAGCAAATCATTAAAATACAGCCACTTTTCATTGTCAAGAAAATAACTTACTGCGTTTTTAATACATAAGTCTTCAAGTTTGATTTTATCCTGCTCTTTTTCTGATTTGTAAAGATACCTTATTGTTTTATTTAAAGGCGAATTCTTTATTGTTTTAACATAAATAACCTTGACTATATTGTCTTTGAGCTCAAAATTATTCTTGTTTTCATTATAATATTTTTCAATTTCCTGTTCAGATACTGCTGTATCAAGTTTTTGTTGTATCAATTGTTTCTCATAAGTATAGACTATCAGTGAGTTTTTGTATTCATCAAGTTCTTTTTGAAAATCTTTCTTATTATTCTCCAGATTTTCTTCTGCTTTAACAAGTACTACTTTTTGTTTTATCCAGGTATTAATAAAATTTTGAATAATAGCAAGACTGTCTTTACTGTTAGTACCCATAGGCACTATACCTGCCAAATCTTGTTTATATAAATTATAATTATAAACGCTTGCTATTATGTCCCCACTATTGCTTTTATTAAAATAATTGCAGGAATATAAGGCAATTATAAAATAAAAAAGTATAAAATGCAGGGTTTTCAATATAATTGAAGAATTTGTTGATAATGTTTTGCAGATTTATAAATACAGAAATTTATTTAATAGTATTAAAGACTTCCTGATTTATAATAACAGGATATTTTCTTTTAAGCTCCGAAATCCACTGTTGTTCAAGATAGTTTTGATAGTCAGCAGTTATTAATCCTCTTGCTTCTTTAAGTGTTTTTGGCTGAGGGTCAAGAACCTTGCGGGAATGTATTATCATATAGGTCTGTCCTTTTTTAAATATGGGAGTAATAGCGGGTGCCCATTGTATAGAATCTATCAGGTGGTTGTCGCCTTTAGAAAAAAGAGAGCTTTCTATAACTATATTGTCTTTTTTGTCTTTATTTATCTTTGAATAAATATCGTTATCAGTATATTTTTTCTTATCTGCTTTTTTAACAAGACTAAGAGTTTGTTTCATCACTTTTTCATTGGGACCTGAGTATATAGAAGCATCAAGTCTTTTATCCCACATATATTTTTCTGTTATATTGCTATAATATTTTTCCAGCCCTATAGTGTCCTGTACAGCTTTAGACCAAACCTTTTTGTCAGTTATATCAAATAACATAATGCCGTCTCTGTATTCCTGAACCAGCATCTTAAATTCAGGATATTTATTTTCAAGATTTTTATCTTCATAACTAATAGCTACTTCATCAATAAAATTCTTATAAAGCTCATTTACATAAGTTTCCAGGTTTTGTTTTTCTCTGAAAAACTGGTGAGTAGAAATATATTCTGCAAAATTATTTTGATAAAGGCTGGTATCTCCGAGTTTAAAGAGCAATGAATTTAAGCCTTTTGCCTGGTCAAGTTTCCATTTACCGAAAAATACAGAGTCAGTTACAACTTTATAAAAATCTTCTTTTGCTTTTTTGTTTTCAGTGAATTTATAATCTTTTTTAATTCTTGCTATAAGTGATTCTTTGCTTTTTTCCGCTCTATTATCTTTAGCAATTTTTGATTTTATTTCGGCTTTTTTCTCATCAAAACTACCTATACCTTTTTTCTCTACCAGTTGAATTATGTGCCAGCCGTACATCGTTTTAACAGGTTCGGAAATGTCCCCTTTTTCTTTTAGTTTAGCAATAGCAACAATAAATTCAGGAACCATTCTGTTAACTCCAAAAGGAGGTAATAACCCTCCTTTACTTGCAGTTCCTTTATCATCGGAATAGTCTTTTACTAAATCTTCAAATTTAGCTCCGTCTTTTAATTTACTATAAGCTTCTTTTATTTTGTTTTCATAAATTTTAAGAGAATCAGCATTTTTTATATTTCTTGGAACATTAATATATAAATGGGCTACTTGTACTTTACCCATAGCTGGCAATTTGTCAGTTACTTTTATAAGGTGATAGCCGTAATCCGTTC
>JAGODS010000380.1 GCA_017998135.1 Bacteroidales bacterium | reverse complement strand
GGATACTATAATAGACCTTCAAAATCTAAATGTTTACCAGAAAAACATACTTGTTCTGTCTGATGTAAATCTTAAAGTAAACAAGGGCGAATTTGTTTACCTGATAGGCAAGACAGGCAGCGGTAAAAGCAGTCTTCTTAAAATACTGTATTGCGATTTACCTGTTAGCGAAGGAATGGCAAAAGTGGGCGAATATGACCTTGTGAATATAAAGAATAAACAAATCCCTTATTTACGGCGTAAGCTCGGCATAGTATTCCAGGATTTTCAATTGCTGACAGACCGTTCTGTCAAAGACAATTTATTATTTGCAATGAAAGCTACAGGCTGGAAAGATAAAATAAAGATGCAGGAACGAATTAAAGAAGTATTGAACAAAGTAGAACTTGAAACTAAAGATTTTAAAATGCCGCACCAGCTCTCAGGCGGCGAACAGCAAAGAGTAGTTATTGCAAGGGCTTTGATTAACGACCCTGATATAATACTTGCAGACGAGCCAACCGGAAACCTTGACCCTGCAACTTCAGAAGGTATAATGAAATTGTTATTTGAAATAAGCGGCAACGGCAGAGCAGTGCTGATGGCTACTCATAATTATACTTTACTTCAAAAATTCCCTTCAAGAGTTATCAGGTGCGATAAGAACAGCTTAGAAGAATGCCCTGCTGAAAGTAATTAAATATATACCTAAAACATAGATACAAAACCTAACAGGTTTGTGCTAAATGTTTCACATTTGCAAAATGTGAAACATTTAAATTAAATCAGGCAAACAGCATTTCGGCTAATTTGACGCCATTAGTTTCGTTTGTAAACTGTTTTTCTTTTAAAACTATTTGTCTTTGCTGAATTTGTTCAGTAGTAAAAGTTTTATTAAAATATTTTCTGATAACTTTCTTCATTTCTATATCATTATTAGCAATAGTGCACAAGGACTCCAGTCCTGTATTTTCAACCATATATTTATTAACTATACAATGTCTGCCTGTAAAAAGAGCAGCAAGTAATTTAAGTTTAATTCCTGTAGGCTGAAAAGTAGGAAGAATATTAATCTGAGCTTCCCTGATGAGTTGATATATCTGCTCTGTATTAATATCAGACCTTAGTTCAATATCAGACCCTGCGTTATCCACAGCATTAATCAATTCCCTGCTTGCTTTGTTGCCTGCGATAATAAGAGGTATATCCTTTATATCATTAAAGATATTATTAACAAGATACATAGCAGCGAAATTATTTTCGCTGACCGACAGGCTGCCGTGATATAAAGCGAAAGTTCCTTTACCAGTTTTAATGTCTATATTTTGGTGGGGATGAAAGGCGGAGATACGTTTAACATTTTTATATTTAGAAGCGAAATAAAGCCTGTCATTTTCAGAGATAGCAGCAATACCTGATGAATGTTTCAATATCTTCTCATAATTTTTCAGTTTATAAGCTTCATTGTAAAAATAATATTTCCTAAAAACATTAATTTCGCTCTGCGCCAGTGATTGATAATAGTGATGCTCTATATTATGTGTTCTTACAATTTTGACCCTGTCCTTCAACTTAGGGCTATCAAGAAAATAACAACTATGAATACCTTCAAAAAGTATAGGAAATTTATTGCTGCATAAATTAACAAGCAGCTCATTAGCAGCCCTGCTTATAACTATATAAGGTTTAAAAGAGAATAAATTAGACCTGGCTATATTTCTCTTGTAATAATATATCTTTTTGCAGTATTTATCTAACTCAGGCGCAGCTTTGCGGTTGTATTCAAAACAATGTAAAACAATATTAAAACCAAGTTCTTTTAAGGTTTTTATCTTATAAAATATATCTATTACCCCGCCATAATCAGGAGGATAAGGTATATTGAATGATATTATATTTAAACTTCTTTTAGGCATAATTTAGCAATTATAATGCAGGTTAAATCACTTTTTGAGGTGCTATGTTTATTTCCGATATATATAAGCATATTATTAACCTTAGTATAAACAAACAAGCACCCTGAGTTTTAACCTTATTAACTTATTGATCGTGTAAAGTTTTTTCATAAAATTTAATAAAACTTTCGTATTCCTCTTTAAATGTTATTTTATGATGATGTTTTGGTTGATTAAGTATATATTTACATACTTTATCTATATCAGATTTTGAAACTGAAAAAGCAGCAGCAGTTTCTTTCCATTCAAATCTTCCAATACATAGTTTATTTTCATTTATAAATTTCTCAGTACTTTCAGTTACAATATTTACTAATGCCTCTTCAGAAATTTTTGGAGAATGAGAAACAAGGAAGTGAATATGTTCAGGGTTAGCATAAATGGCATATAGTTTAGAATAATTATTGTTAACTATACCTGTTATATATTTTTCTATTCTAACTCTATGTTTTTCTGATATAAGCCTTAGATTATGACAAGTTTCTATAACAAAATGAATATATATATTGTTGTATTTTATTTTCATATATTAGGTAAGCTAATAAGGTTTATTTTATTGGGTGCAATCTTTTATACTAAGGTTAATAATGTTTCATAATGCAAAATTAATATTTATTTTTTAAATTTGACAGCTCTTGCAAAATGTGAAACATTTAAATTAGGTTTATTTTATTGGGTGCAATCTTTTATACTAAGGTTAATAATGTTTCATAATGCAAAATTAATATTTATTTTTTAAATTTAAA
>JAGODS010000379.1 GCA_017998135.1 Bacteroidales bacterium | reverse complement strand
AAAACCAGAATAACTTTACCAAGTTATTTCCGGTTTTTAACACTACTTTTACATCATCATCAGTTCTTTTAAAGATTTCAATTAAGAATACAAAAAAGTGGTCTAAGGAATGGGGAGTAGTTTAATGTTTTTATTAATAATTATTTGTTCATATCTTAGCACCTAAATAATTACAAAAAATTATAATATTAGTATTATATATATTAAAAATTTTTATTTTTGTTAAATTAGATAAGTATTTTATTTAAAACTATAATTTTTAACTAAACAACTCAATTATGAAAAAAGTAACGTTTTTATTAGCTATTCTTAGCATAACATTATTCAGTTGCGGTCCATCTGCAAAAGACTATCATGAAAAAGGTTCGGCAAGTTATCTTAGCGGAGATTATAAAGCTGCGATTGGAGAGTATGACAAGGCCATTGAGATTGAACCAGATAACGCCGTTTACTATTATGATAGAGGTCTTGCTAAATTTGATGACACAAATTATAAAGGTGCCATCGAGGATTTTACGAAAGCATTGGAATTAAAATATTTTGACGAAGCTTCGGTGTACATACGGAGAGGTGAAGCAAAGTCTTATCTGGATAACGACAAAGAAGCTATAAGCGACTTTGATAAAGCTATTGAAATAGATCCTGATTATAACGCTGAAGTTTACTTATTACGTGCAATTTCAAAATCATATATAAGTGATGATAATACAGATCAAATAAATGACTACACAAAGGCAATTGAAATTGATGCCGATTATGGTAGAGCTTATTATAACCGTGGATTGGCAAGAATTGATTTAGGTGATTATGATGAAGCTGCCGAAGATTTTAACACAGCTATTAAAAAGGATTATGACCTTGGCTATTTTGGTAGAGGAATGATAAAATATGAATTAGAACAATATCAAGATGCATTATTAGATTTCAATCTAATACTATCTTTGACATTATCAGAAGAAGAAAGTAATACTTTAGGAGAAATATACTTATGTAGAGGTATGACAAATTACCTACTCGAAAATTTCGAACAAGCATGTGCCGATTTTGAAAATGCAGAAAAACACAACAATGTAGAAGCAGAAGATTGGATAAATGAATTCTGCAAATAAACGATTATCTATGTAGGAGAAGCATCCCTTTATTTTCTAATTTAAAAATAGCGTATCGCTTCTCCTATTTTAATACATATTTGACATATATATAATAGGAAAGATAATTATAATTTATTTCAATATTTTCTTTCAATATCACTAAATGCTATAATTAAAATAGTTGTGAAAATAAAATTCAGCGTAGAATTCTACAAAAAATATACGACTTTAAAAGAGAAAATAACTAAAATCTATTGGCCGGTTGCTGGTGGTAGTTTAGTTCTGGGATTTTTTACAGCTTTCATTCCATCTGGATTGATTATACCTGCCTCATTAGGCAGTTCCAATCCTTAACTAATTTTTAGCAAGGTCAGAAAAATATTAATTCAAAAAAATATTGGGAAATGTTTTTATTAATAATTATTTGTTCATATCTTAGCACCTAAATAATTACGTTTAAAGTTAATAATAAAAGTATTCATTAGCGACTCAAATATAATTTCTGCTTCAAATTAGTTGAAAAAGACTGTCTTTTTTCCACTGCACGCTAACGGTTTGGCGGTATGTTTTTGTTGCCGATTTCGAAGCACTTCACTGTCAAGCCACGATGAAGTTTCAAGCGAGCCACAACCTTTCAAATTAGCACTATCTCGGCAATAAAATATACCGCATGTTACCCAACGTAATTCATTATGATAAGTATTGTTTGGCAAAGTATTTCAATGGTATAGCTTTCTTATGAATTTCTGTTTTTGTAATTATTTCTTTTAAATCAACTAGAGCACCTTCTTTTAACGTTAATGTTTTGTTTCCATCTACTTTAAGTTTAATTTTAAAATCTTTATCTCTATTCTTAAACAATGCTGTTCCAATTGTTGAACCAATTGCACTTCCTATTGATGACATATCAGGCATCCATTTATCTAAGTTGTCAAAATCGAATGAACGCTTAATTTCATCTAACTTAAATGAATAAACTTGCTCACATTCAATTTCATTATTTTTTTCATTATACAATAATCCGTTAAATAATAATATTTCATCATTACATATGGCAATGATATCTGAAAAAGGAATAACCTTTGTTCTTTTTTTCATAAAATAATTAAAACCAAATATTACGGGAAGTAAGATTAATAAAAACAAAATATATTGAATATCACTATCTATACCGAATTCCTCTTCAAAAAAATCTTGCAGCAAAAAAAGAGGAATAGCTATTGCAATACCAATAATCCAACCCCAAATATTTTCGTTTTTGCTTGTAACATCGATATCAACATATGCAATTGATTTAATGCTATTTTGGGAACTATAATCCGCTAACATTTTGTCAATGGATTTAAATGATTTCTCAAGTTTAATTGTCTTCATAATACTATTTTGATTATTTGCCTACTCTTTAAAGGATTTTGGGCTTACTCCTATATTTTCATTACATTTATATTCGTTGTCTCTTGCATTTTATTATGTTGGGTAACGGGCCGGCGATAAAACAAGTTGCCGAAGGCAATTTGCCCGAAGGGCGTAGTGACCGAAGGGAACGAAGTTTTATTGCCTGTTGGGCGCTGTTAAATGGCGCGTAACCACAGCGTTTCTTT
>JAGODS010000378.1 GCA_017998135.1 Bacteroidales bacterium | reverse complement strand
GTGTATGTATGATTACATATAACCATGAAAAATATATAGGACAGGCAATTGAGGGGGTATTGTTGCAAAAGTGTAATTTCTCGGTTGAGTTAATAATTGGTGAAGATTGTAGCACTGACAAGACAAGGAAGATATGTGAAGAGTATCAACAGAAAAATAATATAATTAAGTTATTACCTTCAGAAATTAATTTAGGAATTATTCCTAATTTTATACGAACGCTTAATTCTTGTAGTGGAAAATATATTGCAATTTGTGAGGGTGACGATTATTGGATAGATCCTTTGAAGTTACAGAAACAGGTGGATTACTTAGAAAATAACACTGACTATGGAATGGTTTGTACTGATTATAATAAATTTTATCAACAAACCGGTGAAATAAAGGAGAATTGTTTTAAGATTACTCAGTATAAAAATGAGGTAAAATTTGAGGATTATTTACTGGATAGGTCTACTATAGGAACTGCTACTGTTATGTTCCGTAAAACTTTGTACGATAGTTATATATTGGATATACCAGAGGCAGAGAGAAGTTCTTTTAACGTTGGAGACACCCCAATGTGGTTGTACTTTGCGCTAATGTCCCGTATTGGCGTTTTACCTGATGTAACAGCTGTTTATAGGATTCTTGGAAACTCTGCCTGTCATTTTACTTCACCACTTCAGCACTATAGTTTTGTGATGAAAGGTTTTGAAGTTCCTGATTACTTTATATCCCACTTTAATGTTCCTGAAAACATAAAAAAACTTAATGAGCAAAAAAAAATTAAAGCAACTTTAATGTATGCCTTCAAAATAAGAGATAAGCAAAAATTCAAGAATAGTTATAATAATATACAGGCATTAAATTTGGCTATACCTATAAAATTTAGATTATTGAGATTAGGTATGTTAAATAAATTTTTTAATATTATTATTAATGTTATTTTAAAGTTGAACTAATATGAATAAAATAGATTATTCTGATAAAATATTGTTAATTACAGGAGGAACGGGTTCCTTTGGCAATGCTGTACTAAAAAAACTCTTGACAAGTAATCTTAAAGAGATTCGTATATTTAGTAGGGACGAAAAAAAACAGGACGATATGCGAAGTGATTACAAAACAAACAAAATTAAATACTATATAGGTGATGTAAGAGACTTTAACAGCATCAACCATGCAATGGTTGGAGTTGATTATGTTTTCCATGCCGCGGCGTTAAAGCAGGTTCCATCTTGTGAGTTTTATCCAATGGAGGCGGTGAAAACAAATATTTTAGGATCAGAGAATGTACTTGAAGCAGCATATCATAATAATGTAAAAAAAGTAGTTGTATTAAGTACAGATAAGGCTGTATATCCAATCAATGCAATGGGATTATCAAAAGCAATGATGGAAAAATTGATGGTATCCAAATCTCGTCTATTAAATCCCGACAAACAAGTTTTTTGCGCAACCCGATATGGAAATGTAATGGCATCAAGAGGATCAGTTATACCTCTTTTTGTTAAGCAGATAAAGGAAGGTAGCCCTATAACTGTTACTGATCCTAATATGACAAGGTTTATGATGTCTCTGGACGAATCAGTAAGGTTAGTAGAGTACGCCTTTGCTAATGCTAATCCTGGTGATATATTCGTCCAGAAAGCACCAGCATCAACAATAAACGATATTGCTATTGCTTTGAAGAACATATTCAATGCAAGCAACAAAATAAAAATTATTGGAACAAGACATGGAGAGAAATTGTACGAAACCCTTTGTAATAGGGAGGAAATGGCTAAAGCTCAAGACTTGGGAAATTTTTTTAGAATACCTGCTGATAACAGGGATCTGAATTACGATAAATATTTCGATAAGGGAGAAATTAAGACCTCGGCTTTGGAAGATTATAACTCGCATAATACAACACGGTTAAGTGTTAAAGAGACGGAGGAAATTTTACTTGGACTTGAATTTATTAAGAGCGAATTAAAGGATTAAAATAGTATTAGGTATGCTTAAAATAATGACAATAGTAGGCACTAGGCCAGAAATTATTAAGTTAAGTAGAGTTATTTCAGAACTAGAAAAACACTCAAACCACATACTTGTTCATACAGGACAGAATTTTGATTATGAATTAAATCAGATTTTTTTTGATGAGCTTGGAATAAAAAAACCTGATTATTTTTTAGAGGTTGCAGGAAGAAACGCTGCAGAAACTATTGCTAATGTTATAGCAAAATCTGATGTTGTTCTTGAAAAAGAATGTCCTGATGCAGTATTGATTTATGGTGATACTAATAGTTGCCTATCTGTAATATCAGCAAAACGCCGAAAAGTACCAATTTTCCACATGGAAGCGGGAAATAGGTGTTTTGACTGGCGAGTGCCAGAAGAAATTAATCGAAAAATTGTTGACCATCTTAGCGATATTAACATGGTTTTATCGGAGCATGCTCGTCGTTACTTAATTGCAGAAGGAATAAGGCCAGAGACTATTATTAAAACAGGATCATCAATGTACGAAGTTCTAAACTTCTACAAAGATAATATAGAAAACTCTGATGTTCTTAAAAGGGAGTCCTTAGAAAAAAACAGATTTTTTGTAATTAGTGCACATAGGGAAGAAAATATAGATTCTGATGAGAATTTTAAGCAGTTAATAGTTCTATTGGATGGTTTAACAAATGAATTTGGTTTTAGAATTATATTTTCAACTCATCCCCGTACG
>JAGODS010000047.1 GCA_017998135.1 Bacteroidales bacterium | reverse complement strand
GAGATGTCGCCTGTAGAAACAAAACTGGAGGATATATTCCGCGAATTGACTATAAATTAAGATGTTTATATATTTAAAAGTATAAAAATCTAATATTAAATCAATAAATCAACAATAATTAAATTAACAATTATGAATAAAGTATGGATAATAGCAAAGCGAGAATTGCAAACTTTTTTTGATTCTCTGATGGCTTATATAATGCTTGTTTTATTTTTAGGGTTCAGTGGTTTTTTTACCTGGCTTTATGGAGGAGATGTATTTTTTGTAGGGCAGGCGAGTCTTCAATCTTTTTTTGGCATCGCTTACTGGACTTTGTTTTTTTTCATACCAGCATTAACAATGCGATTGATAGCAGAGGAGCGTAAGTCAGGTACAATAGAGATGCTGCTTACAAAACCTGTCAACGACTGGCAGGTTGTGCTGGGAAAGTTTACGGCAACGCTATTTCTAATTTTAGTAGCGTTATTGCTAACGCTGCCTTATTATATAACTGTTTCGCGGTTGGGGTCTGTTGACCACGGAGCGGTAATCTCGGGCTATCTGGGGCTTTTGTTGATGAGTGCAGCTTATATAAGTATAGGCATATTTGCCAGCAGCCTCTCGAACAATCAGATAGTCGCCTTTTTGCTTGCTCTTTTTATCGGTATTTTTTTCCATATTATATTTGATGTAATGGCGGGCAGTTTTACAGGCGTTATGGGGGCTATAATGAGTTTTATGAGTATGTCCACTCATTTTGACTCCATCTCACGCGGCGTTATTGACAGCAAAGACTTAATTTATTTCTTTTCAATAATAACAATCGGCTTGGTTTCATCCGAAGCCTTAATAACAAGGAGGAATGTATGAGAAATATAAAAAATCTGACAAGTTATTTTTTGCTTATTGTCGGCGTTATAGTATTATTAAATATAATATCCGACAGTTTTTTCTTTCGTTTAGATTTTACAGGCGATAAACGATATACATTGAGCGGGGCTACCAAAGATATTTTAAAGAGTTTAAAAGAGCCAGTAACCGTAAAAGCTTATTTTTCTGAGAATCTGCCGCCTGATATAGCTAAATCAAGGAGAGATTTTAAGGAAATGCTTGTAGAATATTCAAATATCTCAAAAGGCAGGCTTGTTTTTGAATTTATAAACCCCAATCAAAGCGAAGACCTGGAGAGAGAAGCAATGCAAAACGGTATACAGCCAGTTATTATTAATGTTAGGGATAAAGATCAGGTTAAACAACAGAAAGCATATCTCGGTGCAGTTGTCAAATTGGGCGAAAACAGTGATGCAATACCGTTTTTTAAGCCCGGTAGCCCAATGGAGTTTGCACTTACTACAAGTATCAAAAAGCTATCTATTAAAGATAAACCCGTAGTAGGGCTTTTGCAGGGGCATAACGAGGCTAAACCCGTGACTCTTCAGCAAGTCTATTCTCAATTATCTATTCTTTATAGTATTGAGGAAGTTAAATTGCCTGATACTCTCAATACACTTTTTAAATGTAAGGCTTTGATGATTGTTAACCCGACAGACAGCTTCCCCCCTTCACATTTGGCAGCATTAGATAACTATCTTGAGCGTGGAGGCAGGGTTTTTATAGCTTATAACAGGGTAAATGGCGACCTTTCCACAGTTAGTGGCGTTTCAGTTAATACGGGACTTGAAAGATGGCTTGCTTCCAAAGGTCTTACAATTGAGGACAATTTTATAATTGATGCTAATTGTGGTAATGTAGCCGTTCAGCAGCAGCAGGGTATGTTTAACTTTACATCGCAGATAGCATTTCCTTATATCGCAGTTATCAATACTTTTGAGTCACATCCCATCACAAAAGGCTTGGAGTCTGTAATATTCGCTTTTGCCAGTTCTATAACTTATACAGGCTCTAACAGCAGTCTCTGGAAGTTTACACCTATTGCCCGCACCTCGCAGAAGAGCGGCGTTATAGCTTCGCCTATCCAGCGATTTGATATTAATAAGCAATGGACCGACCGCGACTTTAATCGTTCAAATATACCTGTTGCAGCCGTTCTTGAAAAGAATAACGAAGCCAATGCTTCTAAAATAGTTGTAATTACTAATGGAAGTTTTGCTGTTAATGGCGAAGGCAGGGGCGCCCAGCAACTGCAGCCAGATAATGTAAATCTTATTTGTAATTCGGTTGATTGGCTTGCTGACGATACGGGGCTTATAGATTTACGAACAAAAGAAGTTACTTCAAGACCTTTAGATCAAATTGACGATGGGAAAAAGATATTTCTTAAATATCTGAATTTTCTTCTACCTGTAATGCTCATTATTGGAGTAGGGATTTTTAGGATGCAGAGAAGCCGCAGCCTGAGAATAAAACGTATGGAGGCAGGCTATGTATAAAAGGCTCAATACTAAAGTGCTTTTTGCCGTTTTCGCTGCCTTGCTTGTAATTGTTATCATTGTTTATTTCCTTGAAAAGAAAAAAGGCGATAAAAACTTTTCAAGCAATATAATAGTAATTGATACGACTAAAATTACATCTATCAGATTTTTTCCCGAGTCGGAACATTTTCAGGAAATTATTTATAAAAAAAATAATAAAAACTGGGAGTTGTTTTTTAATAAAAAAAACTATAACCCCGACCTAAACACTATCAAATCTATTCTTGTTGAACTCGCTAATATAAGAAGCGAACGTATAGCTGCAACAGATAAAAGCAAATGGAAAGATTTTAATGTTGGTGATAAACAAGGGGTAAGGGTTATTATTAATGAAGGCGACAAAGTGAGCGGCGATTTTATAATTGGCAAGTTTTCCTATTCACAACCTTCAAATCCTTATTTTCAGCAGGGCAGCGTTTTTACTTATATAAGGATAAGCGGTGATGTTAATGTTCATTGCATAAGAGGATACCTCAATATGCTTTTTAATAACAAATTTAATGAATTTAGGAATAAAGAAATAACAGCTATAGCAACCAAAAATCTTAATGCTTTGGAGTTTAATTATAAAGCAGACAGCAGTTTTTCGCTTGCCCGTACAGGCGATTATTTTGCTATTGATAATAATAAAACAGATTCGGCTAACACGGCGAGATTTATCAGTTTTATAACACGCGTAGCTGGTTCTGACTTTGCCGATGATGTTGAAGCTAAAACACTTACAAATCCTTTTGCTTCGCTGACAATAAATATTAAAGACGCTGCTCCGCTTGTTATAAAGGCTTACTCAACAGATAAATATAAATTTCTACTTACGTCAACGCATAACCCAAATACGGTTTTTAATGACAGGAATAAAGAATTATTTAAGCGTATTTTCGTTAGCAAAAGCTATTTTATTAGTCCTAAAACACCAATATAAAATTAAAGTATTAGTTTTGAACCATTTTGCAATGTTTTATTAATATAAAATGTTGCTTTTTTGATGTGGCGGGATGTTTTTTTTGAGTTGAATATTATTATAATAATTCTTGGATTTTTTAAGAAATTCATTATAAAATATTTAAAGTTTGGTAGTTTTTAGAAGGTTTTATTTTTTTATAATTTATTTTTTCTGTCTGGTTTTGTAATATTTTATATATTTGCAAAAAATATAGATAAAGAGAATTATGACAAAATTGAAAAAGGGCGATAAAGCACCTGAATTTAAGGCTATTGATAATAATGGAAATGTTATTAATCTTAAAGATTTCAAAGGAACCAAGCTTGTTTTGTATTTTTATCCTAAGGATAATACGCCCGGTTGCACTGCAGAGGCTTGTAATTTAAGGGATAATTATCACGGATTTTTGGCAAAAGGCTTTAAGGTATTAGGAGTGAGTGCAGATACCGAGAAAGCGCATAATAAATTTATTGAGAAATATAATCTTCCTTTTCCTCTTATTCCGGATACCGAAAAAGCTATTATAAAAGCTTATGGAGTCTGGGGTATAAAGAAATTTATGGGAAAAGAAAGCGAAGGTATTATCAGAACTACCTTTATAATTTCAGAAAAAGGTTTTATTGAGGATATTATAACTAAAGTAAATACTAAAAACCACGCTAATCAGATTTTTAAATAATTTAATTGATTTATTATATGGCAAAAGAAGATAAACAGGAATTGAAAGTTGCTAATGAGAAGCTAAAAGCTTTAGAATCGGCAGTCGGCAACATAGAAAAAAATTATGGGAAAGGCTCTATTATGCGCCTCGGCTCCTCTGCTGTTGAAAACGTTGAAGTTATATCCACAGGCTCAGTCGGTCTGGATGTCGCACTTGGCATCGGCGGATTGCCAAAAGGTAGGGTTATTGAAATATACGGTCCTGAGGCATCGGGCAAGACAACTCTCGCTATTCACGCAATCGCAGAAGCGCAGAAAGCAGGAGGTATAGCAGCCTTTATAGATGCGGAACACGCTTTTGATAGGGTTTATGCTAAGAAACTTGGTGTTGATACTGATAATTTATGGATTTCGCAGCCTGACAATGGCGAGCAGGCGCTTGAAATAACCGAAAATCTTATCCGCTCCGGGGCTCTTGACATTATAGTTATTGATTCGGTCGCCGCTTTAACACCTAAAGCTGAAATTGAAGGGGAAATGGGGGACTCTAAGATGGGTTTACAGGCAAGATTAATGTCGCAGGCATTGCGAAAACTAACAGCTACTATTGGCAGGACAAAATGCTGCTGCATCTTTATAAACCAGCTTCGTGACAAAATAGGTATTATGTTTGGCAATCCGGAAACAACTACAGGCGGGAATGCTCTAAAATTCTATTCCTCTGTCAGGTTAGACATTAGGCGTATTTCGCAGATTAAAGATAATGAAAACGTACTCGGTAACCGCACAAAAGTAAAAGTAGTTAAAAACAAATTAGCACCGCCTTTCAAAGTTACAGAATTTGATATTATTTATGGGCTTGGTATTTCTAAAATAGGTGAAATTATAGATATGGGAGTTGATTTGAACGTTATAAAAAAATCAGGATCCTGGTTTAGCTATGGGGAAACAAAACTTGCGCAAGGCAGGGATGCAGTTAAACAAATTTTAACAGATAATCCCGAATTGGCTGAGGAGTTGGAAAATAAAATCAGGGAAAAACTTAAAAGTAGCGAATAAGTTTAATAAGCGTTTTATTTTTTAATAAGAAATAATAAAACCTAACAGGGTTTTAAAACTTTAAAAACCTGTTAGGTTTATTTTAATGGCTATTTTGACTTTAAACTAAACAACAAAATTAAATAATAAAATTAAACAACATTAGATAGTGTTTTTGTTAAAAAATATATTTTCAGTTTTATTTGTTATATTATTAATGTCCTGTGTCAGAGAAAAAAAGAATAATACGGTACCTGACGAAGCAACCTCAAAAGACCTGGCTAAATTAAGCGAATTGATTAACAAAGAACCTGAAAATGCAGGTTTATATTATAAAAGAGCTTTGATTTATCTTGATAAGAATAATAATGACAATGCATTGAATGACGTCTATAAAGCAATAGGGATTGATAATAAAAATTCCGATTATTTCTGTCTCCTCGCTGATATTTTATTTGCTACAGGTAAACTGAAAAAATCAACGGAAGCTATTGAGCAGGCTATAGCTCTGAAACCTTCAAACACTAATGCTCTTCTTAAAAAAGCAGAATTGTTTTTTTTCTACAAGAAATACGATTCTACTTTCTATTATATTGACAAAACAATGAAATTAGATAAGAACAATAACAAGGCTTTGTTTATGAGGGCTATGGCTTTTAAAGAAGCCGGCGATACAAACAAAGCTATTAATGACCTTAATACTGTTATTGAAAACGAAAACAATCATATTGAGGCATATATGCAGTTAGGTTTGCTCTATTCAATCAAAAAAAACAAACTCGCTTTAGACTATTTCAATAATGTTCTTAACATAGACCCTACTAACATTGAAGCTCTTTATGCCAAAGCTATGTTTTTTCAGGAAAGTGCAGAATACAACAAAGCTATAGAAACATATACATCTATAATCAATATAAAGCCTGATTATAAATTCGCTTACTTTAATCTGGGCTATATACACTTAGTCTATCTTAAAGTCTATAATGTCGCTATAGATTATTTCTCTAAAGCTATTGCAGTAGCACCGGATTATTATGAAGCATTTTACAACCGCGGTTATTCTTATGAATTAAGAGGAGATATTTTTAATGCTAAAAAAGACTATAAAACAGCACTTGAATTAAAAACTAATTATCAGAAAGCGATAGACGGCTTAAATAGAATAGAGAGATAATTAGACGAAGCGAGGAAGCTTCGCCTAACGGGAAGTTTAAAAATTTAATATTAATAAAATAATATATAATTAATGACAGAAGAAAATAAAATTATTTTTTCAATGGTAAGAGTATCTAAAACTTATCCTGTAAACAGGAAGGTTTTAAAAGATATTTATCTTTCCTTTTTTTATGGAGCTAAAATAGGTATTATCGGGCTTAATGGTTCAGGTAAATCAACCTTGCTTAAAATTATTGCAGGAGTTGAGAAATCTTTTGAAGGCGAAGTAGTCTTCTCTCAGGGTTATAAAGTTGGATATTTATCGCAAGACCCCCTGCTTGACGATAATAAGACTGTTAAAGAAGTAGTTCAGGAAGCTGTTCAGGAAATTGTAGATTTGTTAAAGGAATATGAAGAAGTTAATAATCGTTTTGCTGAACCTTTGTCTGATGATGAAATGAATAAACTGATTGAAAGACAGGGAGAACTGACCGATCTCATCGAACAACATAATGGTTGGGAATTAGATACAAGATTAGAAATCGCTATGGATGCTTTACGCTGTCCTGAAGCTGATACTATTATAAAAAACTTATCCGGTGGCGAAAGAAGGAGAGTCGCCCTCTGTCGTTTATTACTGTCTGAGCCTGAGATACTGCTCCTTGACGAGCCTACCAATCATTTAGATGCTGAATCAGTTGAATGGCTTGAGTTACATCTGAAACAATACAAAGGCACTGTTATTGCTGTTACTCACGATAGATATTTCTTAGATAATGTTGCCGGATGGATACTTGAGCTTGACAGAGGCGAAGGTATTCCCTGGAAAGGAAATTATACTTCCTGGTTAGAGCAGAAAACAAAAAGATTAGAGATGGAAGAGAAGTCCGAAAGCAGAAGATGTAAAACCCTTGAGCGTGAACTTGAATGGGTGAGGATGTCGCCTAAAGCAAGGCAGGCTAAATCTAAGGCGAGGCTTTCTGCTTATGACAGGCTTTTAAATGAAGACAGCAGAGAGATGATTGAGAAATTGGAAATCTTTATTCCTAATGGTCCGCGTCTTGGTAATGTTGTGGTTGAAGCGACAAAGCTTAGCAAGAGTTTCGGCGATAAATTGTTGTTTGAAAATTTGAGTTTTTCGTTACCTCCAGCCGGTATTGTCGGAGTTATTGGAGCTAACGGTACCGGCAAAACTACCTTGTTTAGACTGATTATGGGTATAGATAAACCTGATAATGGAACTATTAAAATTGGTGATACTGTTAAAATTGGCTATGTAGATCAGGCGCATTCTGTCATCGACCCTGAAAAGACTGTTTGGGAAGTTGTTTCTGAAGGTAATGAAATAATTGAATTAGGCAAAAGGACAATGAATTCACGAGCTTATGTTGCAAGGTTTAATTTCAGTGGTAATGACCAGAGTAAAAAGACCTCTGTATTATCCGGTGGAGAACGTAATCGCCTGCACCTTGCTCTCACTGTTAAACAGGAAGCCAATGTTTTATTACTTGACGAACCCACAAATGATATTGACGTTAACACATTAAGAGCGCTTGAAGAAGGCTTGGAAAATTTCGCAGGTTGTGCTGTAGTTATTTCCCACGATCGCTGGTTTCTTAACAGAATAGCTACCCATATACTCGCTTTTGAAGGTGATTCTCAGGTCGCTTTTTTTGAAGGCTCTTATTCTGATTATGAAGAAAGTAAAAAGAAAAGACTGGGAGATATTCAACCTAAAAGAACTAAATTTAAAAAATTGATTAAATAATTCTAAAATGTGCCAATGTACTAATATGCCAATGTGCTAATGTGCAAATATGCCAATGTGCCAATATGCCAATGTGCCAATATGCCAATGTGCTAATCTGCTAATTTGCTGATGTTTCAATGTGCTAATTTAAAAATTAATAATTCAACAACTCTATAATTCGATGTCTGAAAATATATACATTAAAGCGACAGAAAAAGAGAAAAGAAAAGCTTATTTATGCCATATATATGCCTTAATAGGTTTTATTTTCGGTCTTATTGTCAATATTCTTATTATGGTTTATAATCTCTTTGAACTCGCTAAAAGTGATTTCGTTATAATTTTTACTAACTTTTTTCTTGTTTCTTCTTTTGCAGGTATTGTTTTCTTATTTCTTTGTTCTTCTGTCGGTCCTTTCTTAGTCTGGAGAAAGTATAAAAATATATCCCCATATATAACTGAACATTCTAAAACAGCTTTTAATTTTCATTGCTCTGTTAGTATATACTTTTTAATAGCTGTTTTATTAGTTTTTATTGTTGTGGGACTTTTTCTTATAATAGCGCTTATCTTTTTTGTTTTCTCTCAGCTTGAAGCCGCTATGAAAGCTGCCAGGAATGGAGACATTTTCAAACATAAGTTCGCTATCAATTTTTTGTACTCTTAAAAAAAATAAATTAGCGATTAGATATTTTACTAAATAATGGAAGACCTTAATATTTCAATAATTCAAACCGATATACTCTGGGAAAAGCCTCAGGAAAATCTTAATAAACTTGATAATATATTAGCCTCTGATGAGTTTTATAACACATCACATAAAGCTGCTCCTGATATTATCGTTCTTCCTGAGATGTTTAACACAGGCTTTTCAATGCAACCTGAAAAAATTTCTGATATTTTTATAGTAAAAACTATAGAATGGATGCAATTAAAAGCATTACAAACAAAAGCTTTGATAGTAGGTAGTATTATTTTCAGGGAGAGTAATAAGCATTTTAACAGATTGATTTGTATGAGCCCGGAAGGAACTTATAAAGTTTATGATAAAAGGCATTTATT
Organism: Bacteroidales bacterium; assembly: GCA_017998135.1. Taxonomy (GTDB): domain Bacteria; phylum Bacteroidota; class Bacteroidia; order Bacteroidales; family JAGODS01; genus JAGODS01. Next base: position 3,239 of record JAGODS010000047.1, on the reverse strand, counting down.
CGGTCTTGCTCAGGAAAATATGCATTATACGGCTGGTGTTACTAAATTAATAACAAAAGTGAAAAACTGGAAAATAAGACCTCTTATTTGTTACGACTTGCGCTTCCCTGTTTGGAGTAAGAACATTTTAAATAATGAAAATGATTTTGATTATGATTGCCTTATTTATATAGCTAACTGGCCTAAAAACCGTTATTATATCTGGAAAGCTTTACTTATTGCGAGGGCAATTGAAAACCAGTCTTTTGTTATAGGCGTTAATAGGGTTGGGAGCGACGGCTACGGAGTTGAATATTCAGGTAACAGTCTTATTATTGACTATGCAGGTAAAATTATATATGAAGCAGAAGAAGGAAAAGAAGATATTGCATTTGCGACCTTTAATTATGAAAATCTTTATAAATTTAGAAAACATTATAATTTTAGCCCTGACTGGGATAAATTTAAACTATTAACAGTTTAAACTAAACAGATATGAAACATTCATTAAATCAACAATTTCTTATGAAAGCAAACAGAATTTTATTTTTAGTTGTTATAATTTTTCTTTTAAAACCGCTTTACTCACAAAAATTAATTAAAGACCCAATTAACAGACGTGATATGATGGAAAGTGTCAGGTATTTATCTTCCCCTGAAATGGAGGGACGAATGCCCGGTACGGAAGGCTATGATAAAGCATCTAAATACTGCGCTGATATTTTTAAACAATTAAATCTAAAAGCAATTGGTGATAAAGGTTTTTTTCAATATTTTAATATTGAATCCAATGTTATTAACTCCGCATCGTTAAAACTTAAAGTTGATGATTATACTGAGAAAAACTATAAATTAGGTAAAGATTTTGTTTGCCGTACTTTCAGTGGCTCTGGCAATATAAGATTGCCTCTTGTGTTTTGTGGTTATGGTATTTCGGAACTAAGTTATGATGATTATGCTAATATAGATGTAAAAAATAAAATAGTTCTTGTGTTTAAACAAATGCCTGCCTGGAAAAATGGAGATAAGGACTTTAAATTTCTTTATGCAAGAGATAAAGCAAGAATTGCTTTAGAGAAAGGGGCTGCCGGTATTTTACTCGTCTCTTTGCCAAACGACGAAAAACCGCAGAAACCTATTGGCAGCACTTCCGAAGGGGAAAGCAAGCATTTAGACAAATTTCCGATTATTCATATTGATTTGGATATAGCTGATGATTTTTTCATTAATACAGGTAAAACGATTAAAGAACTCCAAACATTAATAGATAATAATAAAAATCCACAGTCTTTTGATATAGGCAAAACTGTAGAAATTAAAGTTGATGCTACATATAATAAAAAAGCAAAAACTCAAAATGTTATAGCTATGCTTGAAGGCTCTGACCCTATCCTCAAAAAGGAATATATAATGTATTCTGCTCATCTTGACCACGTCGGCAAACAAGGAAATGATATGTATTTTCCCGGAGCTAATGATAATGCTTCAGGAGTTGCAGCAGTTTTACAGATTGCAAAAGCTTTTGTTGCCAGTGAGGTTAAACCTAAACGTTCTGTCATTTTTATACTTTTCGCTTGTGAAGAATACGGAGGAGATGGCTCTAAATATTTAGCCGATAATTTTCCTTATAATATTGATAATATAACAGCTATGTTCAATCTTGATTGTATTGCCTTCGGTGATAGCATACAGGCAGGTAATGGTAAAAGCTGTCCTGTTTTATGGAATATTGTCAGAGAACAGGATTCTCTTAATACCAAACAATTAATAAATAAGACCTGGGCAGGCGGTGGAACTGATTTAACTCCTTTCTTTTCTAAAGGAGTACCTTGTACATATTTTGTTACAACTAACAGTTATAAACATTTACATCTGCCTTCAGATAAACCCGAAACTCTCAACGCCGCCCTTTTTGAAAAAGTCGTCAGGCTTGCCTTTCTATCAGGAAAATACGTTTCACTCGGCAATTATTCAAGAGAAAAGATAATTAAAAATTAATCTATGCTCTACCATCCTAACACCCCTTCGGGGTTTGGTTGTATTTAGAGGGAATTTTAATCTTCTACCATCCTAACACCCCTACCATCCTTTTACCCCTTCGGGGTTTGGTTGTAATTGGGGGTAATTATTTTCTACCATCCTAACACCCCTACCATCCTTTTATCCCTTCGGGGTTTGGTTGTATTTAGAGGGAAAACGGAGTTTTTAGAGATATCATTTTGTAAAATGCCAGCGTTAGGAGGAGCGTGGACGCTCCTCAGAACAGTGTTGTTAGGCGAAGCGTCCCCGCTCCATCCTAATACTTATTATCCGCTACTCATTACTCCGTTATGTCAAACATTTATTCTTTAATAAATTTTCCTTTGAATATATAATTATCCAGGCTAAGTGTAATAAAATAAACTCCTGCGGGCAGTGTTTTAAGAGATAAAACATAATTATTATCACCTTTAATAGCATTGACATTAAAAGATTTCAGGCTGACGCCAAGAAGGGAGAATAATTCAATATTCACATTAGTATTATAGGGAACTGAATAATTGATTTCTACAAAATCATAGCAGGGATTAGGGCTTAGGTATATTGTCTGCTCTTTATACCGGATATCTTTTATACCGAGTAGGGCGTTAACAGATTTGCAGCTTTGATTATTCTGGGGGTTGGCGTCGTCCTGTAAGAGAGTATAGGCGCAAAGATTTAAGGTTTGTGCAGAGTTTAACTGTTTGAGAGTTTTTTTGAAAGTGTAGTATTTTATCGCTTGCGGGGCAAGGATACCCGTCCATTCTTCATTGGCTTGCGGTATATTGTCAATTTTAAAGGTCAGACTAATGGATTTAAGAGTATCTATCCCATAATTTTTTATTGCAACGGTAACTTTACTGTTAGAATCAACAATCGACTGGCTCAAAGGTTGGCTAATCCAGTATATACCAGCATCCTTGTTTATATATATACATTTTTTATCATTGGAGCTAAACTGGTCGCCTGTTAATTGAGAGTAAACACAGAGATTGTAAGCATATTTAGCTTTAAAAGTTTTAGAGAAAGTAAATAATGCAGTATTTCCGGCAGCAAGCGAATCTGTATAAATTTCCGTAACAGGGCTATCAGTATCAACCTGATAATATAAAGGAATGTTTTTTAGAGTAGCAGTACCATAGTTTTTAATAGTAACTTTAACTGCGACCTCGCTGCCAGAAGTAGTGTAGTTAACAGGGGTATTAATACTTTCAATACCAGTATCAATAGTTTTCGGGGGT
>JAGODS010000377.1 GCA_017998135.1 Bacteroidales bacterium | reverse complement strand
TTTGAGAAGAATATTTCTTATAAACAAATTATTAATTTTAGCTATAGGCGGTTCTTCGGGACCAAGTAAGTTTTCGCCAAATACAATTTTCAAAGATTGAGCTAAAAGCCTTGCCGCCTCTTTTATGGTGTTTTTATTGCTATGTTTTAAAGTAATTCTTATTAATCTGTAAAAAGGCGGATATTTAAAAACTTCTCTTTCCTGGATTTGCTCATTATAAAGAGAAAGATAATCATATTTTACTACGTCAAGTATAACAGGATGTAAAGGCTTTTGGGTTTGAATAATTACCAAGCCTTTCCTGTGTCGTCTGCCTGCCCTGCCGCATACCTGGACTAACTGCTGAAAAGCTCGTTCATTTGTTCTGAAATCAGGAAAAAAAAGCAAGCTATCAGCATTTAAAACGCCAACGACCCCGACATTATCAAAATCCAAACCTTTAGTTATCATCTGCGTCCCGACAAGGATATCAATATTATGGTCTTCAAAATCAGCAATAAGTTTCTGGTAAGCATTTTTTTTCGATGTGGTATCAATATCCATCCGGGCAACTGTTGCAGAAGGGAAAAAAATAGGCATCTCGTCTTCTATCTTCTCAGTACCAAAACCTTTCATCTTTATCAGCAGATTATGACAGGCGGGGCATATATCAGGCACAGGCTCTGAATATCCGCAGTAATGACAACGCAGCAGGTTGCTTTTTTTGTGATAAGTCAAAATAACATCGCAACGCTTGCAACCCGGTATCCACTGGCACTGCGAACATTCTAACCTTAACGAATAGCCCCTGCGATTCTGAAATAAAATAACCTGCTGTTTCAAATCCAACGCACTCTGTATGCTTTTTAGTAACAAAGGCGAAAAATGCGATTTCATCTGCTTTTTTTTAATCTCCTCCTTAACATCCACTATTTTGATTTCAGGCAACTGCATATCGCCATAACGGGTTTTTAACTCCACAAGACCATATTTTCCGGTCCTGGCATTATAATAACTTTCTATTGAGGGCGTGGCTGAACCAAGCAGCACCCTCGCTTTATGTAAATGCGCCAGATAAATGGCAGCATCCCTTGCATTATATCTGGGCGCCGGGTCTGTCTGTTTAAAAGATGCATCGTGCTCCTCATCAATAATTACCAGACCCAAATTACTGAAAGGTAAAAACAAAGCTGAACGTGGACCGGCTATCACCTTATATTGTGCTATATCCCCTGTATTCATATCAATACCGGCTATATTATTCCATATCTCTAATCTTTCATCGCCGGTAAACCTTGAATGATAAATCCCGACAGCTTCTCCAAAATTATTTCTCAGTCGGTTTATCAACTGCGTTGTAAGAGCTATTTCAGGCACAAGATACAAAACCTGCTTACCTTCATTGATAAAACTATTGATAAGATGTATGTAAATTTCGGTTTTTCCGCTTGACGTAATTCCGTCTAACAGCACAACCTCTTTAGTTCCGAAAAGCTCAGTTATATTTTTATAAACTTCCGTCTGCTCATTATTAAGAATATTCAAAGCTTTTAAGCTATTAGCCCCGGATAAACCGATTAACCTGCTTATCTTTTTTTCATAAACCTCCAGAATACCCTTATTAATCAAACTTGTTATAGCAGTTGCAGAAACCAGAGAGTTGGATAAAAGCTGTTTCCTGCTGACTTCTTTAGGCTGTTCTGAAAACATACACGATAATTGCAAATAATAAAGCAAAACATTAAATTGCTTTTCAGCTTTCGTCTCCAAAGTATCCAACAGTACTTTAAGCTTCTCTTCCTTAATATAATTATCACTCAAGCGCAGGTAAGCTAAAGTCTTAGGCTTATACGAAACGGTTATTTTCTCTTCAGTCTTTGCAACTCCCTTTTCTATTAATCTCTTTATACAGGGTAAAATATTTTTCTGCCCTAAAATATTAGCAATATCGGAAATTGTAAGTTTATTATCTTTATTAAGCGCTTCTGCAATAATAAATTCATCATTATTTAACCCTGTAAAATCCTGCAAAGTATCAGGGTTGATATACAATTCGGATTCGCTTGCGAGCTTGAGAGCTGAAGGCAGAGCTGCATTCATTACCTCGCCTTCGGTACACATATAATAAGCAGCCAGCCAATCCCAGAAAAATAACTGGTATTCATTTACAATAGGCTGCTCATCAAGAATAGAAAAAATATCCTTAGTCTTATATTTATCAGGTTTATTTTGGTGAATATTATAAACAATAGCCGAATAAAGTTTTTTAGCACCAAACTGAACAACTACCCTCTGCCCCCGCTTTAACTTAGCCGACAACTCCGCAGGCACTGAATAAGTAAAAGTATGCCCGAGCGCCAACGGCAATATTACATCAATATATGTTGTATTTTCCTCAATCATACTTTCGCTTTTTTCCTTAATTATTTATAAATATTACGTTAAAACCCGATTATCAATAGTATCTTAAAAATCGTGGCTATTATAAATATTGATTTATAAAACATCATCAAAAAAGACTTAAATCTGCAAATTTATTAAAAAACAAAATAACATAAATAAAAAAACCCTGACACTTCACAGTATCAGGGTTTTCAGACATCTGAGTAGCGGAGGTATTAACAAAACGGTAAAACATAGGAAAGTATAAAACTGCAAAAGGCAATAAAATTAGGGATTGTAAATTTTTGAATTGTTTTTTATTTCTCATATTATCTATTTTATTTCTTTTT
>JAGODS010000376.1 GCA_017998135.1 Bacteroidales bacterium | reverse complement strand
ACTAATGTTATACTTCCGGGCGCTCTGATCGAGCTTGTCGGAACAGTTCACTCTGAGATTTCCTCTAAAAGAGGGGCTTTCGCTTTCAAAACCCTCAGTTCCGGCAACTACACTATACGCGTTACACTCAACGGCTACAACTCCTTCGAACAAATCAACATCCCCGTTACGGAAGACAAAACACTTAACCTTAACATTCCTCTCGTTAAAATCCACTCCGAACTCAAAATAAATCCCACTTCCGAAATGATGGTTTGGCAAGGAAATCCCGCCGAAAACCTCAGAATTACTATCGAAAACCACTCCCGCACCGCCACAGGCATCTGGGCTTACGTTACAGAACGCCTCACTGACCCTATACCCGATAACAAAATAATTATAAACAGCCTCGCCTCTGCCGAAATACTTACTATCCTTTACGATATCCCCGATAAAGCATACCTCCGCCTCTTCAACCCCGACACACTAAACCCCGCCTACTTCTCAATCCTCTTCCAAAATATTATAATTGACTAATCTCTAACCTGAATTATTCAAAAATATTGGGCTAAAGCCCGATTTTAATGGGGAATCTTAATCATAAACCACGACCTAAAGGTCGTGGCTATTGAAAATGATTATTGGTCGTGGCTATTGATAATGACTATTAGTCGTGGCTATTGAAAATGATTATTGGTCGTGGCTATTGAAAATGATTATTGGTCGTGGCTATTAAAAATGATTATTGGTCGTGGCTATTGATAATGACTATTGGTAATGGCTATTAAAAATGATTATTAGTCGTGGCTATTGAAAATGACTATTAGTCGTGGCTATTGAAAACATTTATTTACAAGAGATTATCAAAATTTATGAATTAATCAGCTTAAAAGCATACAACAACTCAAAGCCTGACAGCTTCCTAACCTGTCAGGCTTTTTTTATTTAGGGGACTTCTAAAAACCATTAAAAATTTAACCTCACCCTTACCCTCTCCTAAAATTAGGAGAGGGAAAACGGAATTTTTAAAGATACCCTTTAATTTATCCCGAAGGAATTAAATATTTGTAGAAATAAAATATAAATCCATCCCAATTTACATAATCCCGTAGGGATGATAGGATGGTAGAATTATATAATACAAAAAGATGAAAACCCCGAAGGGGTGAAAGAATAAAATAAGGATATCTCTTAAACTCCGTCTTCCCGCTCCAAACTAAGCGAATCAACCTCATAAGCACCTTTTAATTTCAATTTATGATTGCGCTTAATTTTATGAAAGAGTTAACTTATATGTTTTTATAAGTCCACATATATACTATGAAAAGTATTAAAGTTGATTCATTAAATCTGTAAGATTTTTTTATTAATCTTGATAATGCACTCTTATACAATCTTTTCTAAAATATCTGCTGATAAAATAATAAAATATTATAATGATTAAGGTAAAAAAAATATAATTTTGTTTTTTTCAATAAAATGGAATTTGAGATTTAGAAAACAAAAACTATTCCTATTCAAATTAATAAACTAAAATAATCAAATATGAAGCCAACTTTTTTTATAACTTTTTTATTATTTTTAAATTCCTTCTCCAATGCACAATTTGCTAATTACGAATTTAAATATTATGAAGGATTAATAAACTCTGATACATTATTTATCTTTGGCGACAGTGTTTTAATTTATGAAAAACCTTACGATTTAATTTTAAATTACAACAAACCTTATGATTCATCTAAGATAGTGCAATATGCTTCCTGGTTAAAACCTTTCAAATGTTATAAATATTTTTTTGGAAGAAATTATACAAATTTAAGTAATAATAATGAATTTATCAAGGCAGGTTGGGTCTGTATTAAAACTGAAAAATATGATTCGGTATGGGTTAAATTTAAAGATGTAACTTATAAAATTGATATTGATTCCTCAGGTTCTTATAAAGCAATTCACCAACATTCAAAAATAACTGACGGAATATCATATACAGCAACGGCTCTTGTTAAAAAGAAGATGGTTTTTCCTTTAATTTATGACAGGGGAAAATGGGTAAATAATAAATACTTTTTATTTTGCACCGATTACAATTCTGAGAATAAGGACATTCATGTTTTATATTATATTTATCTTTTCGATAAGAATACTGAAAAATTAAAATTTATTGCTCCTGGAATGTGCCCGCATTTTAACTCAGAAAGAAAACAAATTATATTTTTTGTTGAAAATTGGGGTCCTAATCCTACCCTAAAGCTATGTAAATATGATATGAAAAATCAAATTATTAAAACTTTATTTTCTATGAAAAAAGATAGTTCCAGCTTTTGCTTATATTCAGATGACTATGCTGATTGCTCTGAAATTAAAGTTTTAAAATATAAGAATAAATATTATTATTCGTTTAAAATATATAAAGGTGATTTTGATATGCCGATACCCTATAAAGAAATTTCAGTAAAGGTAGATGAATATGGAAATTTAATTAGTGAAAAAACTGTCATTAAAAACAATTAACCTAAATTATTTATAAATATTGGGCTAAAGCCCGATTTTAGTTGTGTGCTTTTGTCCGTTGGCTAAAGCCAACGGCAAGCGATGATAATGAGCTAATTTAATAATTTCAGAACTCCTGACCTGTTACTTACAATCAATATTTTACAAATAGGTTTCTCGCAAGCACAATTGTCTTAATTTTGCTGGATTTAAAATTAGACAATATGCAGATGCAGATGCCAATATA